>CAZEIO010000124.1:0-6100 GCA_964512525.1 uncultured Halobacteriales archaeon | reverse complement strand
GCGCCACGCTTGACCCGCGCCGGGACCTCCCCAACCGGCACGATGTCGACGAGCATACCGAGATATAGAAACGACCGGCTGATAAACGTCTCGCCGTGATGCGAAGACAGCGCGCACGCCCGGGACGGACTCGTCTCGAGACGAGTTCGTGCACCCGCCTCCGGTCACGCGCCCGTCACTGTCTCCGACGACCCCGAGCCCGCGGAGGTGACCAACCGTGACCGCCGACGAGGGCCGGTCCACGGCCGCGGAACGGCACGCAGACGCCGTCGCGACGGCCGTCGCTGCCCGCGACTACGACCGCGTCGTCGAGGTGGGCGTCGGCGACCGCCTCGCGGTGGCCCGCCGGCTCGCCGAGCGGGGGCTGTCGGTTCGTGTCGTTGATCTGCGCCCGGTCGAGACGCCCGACGGCGTCGTCTTTCGGCGAGACGACGTGACCGACCCCGACCGTTCCGTGTACGCCGACGCGGACGCACTGTACGCCCTGCGTCTCCCGCCGGACCTCCACCGGCCCGTGGCCGACCTCGCCCGGTCGGTCGGGGCCGACCTCGTCTTCACGACGCTCGGCGGCGATCCGGCGACGGTCTCGACCCGGCCCGAGACGGTGGCCGGCGGGACGCTCCACTGGGTCCACGAGCGTGGCAAGCCGTCGGGCGGCCGGTAGCGAGTGACCGGGTCCCGCCACGCGACGCGTCCCTCGCTCCGGACCGTCACGCCCTTGCCGACCACGCCACAGGGTGACGCATGGACGACCACGACGGTGCGGTGTCCGACGAGGACGACGAGACCGACGCCGACGCCGCTCCGCGAGCGTCGCCGGACCCGGACGCCGTTCCCGAGGCGTTCACCGACCGGCGGGCCGGCGTCGTCCTCGACGTGGACGGCGTCCTCGTGGACACGAGCGACTCCTACCGGCGGGCCATCCGGGAGACGGTCGCACTCGTCCACGACGCGGACGTCGCTCCCGAGACGGTGGAGCGGTTCAAGGAGGCCGGCGGGTTCAACGACGACTGGGAACTCACGGAGGCACTCGCGGCGTACGTCCTCGCTCGCGAGGTGGGCTACGGGGCCACGCCGGCGGACCACGCGGCGGCGATAGCGGCCGCCGGTGGCGGTCTCGGCGGCTCCCGGACCGTCCTCGAGCGGGCACTCCCCGTCGAGGCGTGGGAACTGGTCGAGACGGAACTCGACGCCGAGCAGTTGATCCGCGTCTTCCAGCGGCTCTACCTCGGCCGGGAGCGGTACCGCGACCTCGAGGGTGACCCGGCGTCCGTCGAGGCGACAGTCGGCCTCGACGCCGACGACGGCGGCTACGTGGACGACGAGCGGGTGCTGGTACGGCCGGAGACGCTCGCGGCCGTCGGCGACCGCTTCGCGGTGGCGGTGTTCACCGGCCGACCGGCGGCGGAAGCCGACATCGCCCTCGACCGCGTCGGTCTCGACCTCCCCGACGACCGCGTGGTGACGATGGACGACGACCTCCCGGGCAAGCCCGACCCCGCGGCGCTTCTGGCGCTCGCAGACCGGATGGACGTCGCCGCCGTGGCCTACGTCGGCGACACCGTGGACGACGTCCGGGCGGCCCGGCGGGCACGGGCGAGCGACGACCGAGCGTACCTCGCCGTCGGCGTCCAGACCGGCGGACTGGACGGGGACCGTGGTCGGCGTCTCCTCGAGGAGGCCGGCGCCGACGTGGTGCTGTCCTCGGTCGAGGCCCTGCCCGACCTGTTCGGACTGGACGCCGACGACGAGACGGGCACAGCGTAACGACCCGACGGCCCGCACTCACGACGGGTTCTTCCGGGTCGCCTCGGCACCGCACACCGGACAGCGGCCGGGGTCGTCGTCGAACTCGCGGCCACACCCCTGACACTGGAAGCGCCAGTCGCGACGCTCGTCGATGCCCTCGCGGGCGATGGTCTCGACGGCCACGCCGAGTTCGTCGGCGACGTTCTGGACGGCGTAGTCGTCGGTCACGAGCGTGGCGTCGAGTTCGACGGCGGCCGCGAGGAGTCGGCGGTCGGTCTCGGAGAGTTCGCCGTCGTCGCCGGTCGTGGTCGCCGCCTCGCGAACGCGGCCGACGCTCGCCCCGTCCGGGACGTGGACGCGCATCCCGCTGCCCTCCATCGCTTCGAACCGAAAGACGGCGTCCGTACCGAGTTCCTCGCGGACTGCGGGAACCGTCGCGAGGGGGCCGTCGTACGAGCGGTCCCGGATGAACGCCGAGGCGTCGAGGACGCGCATACCGACGGTTCTCGACGCGCCCTCATCGTCCTGTCGGGTTCGGTCGTGGTCGCCGGCGGGCGCCGTCTCCCGGCGAGAGTATCACCGCCGCTCGACGGGGGACGAGAGCGTCGGAAGACCCGGGGGACTCAGCGCCGGACGACGACGTAGTCCTTCACGGACTGGACGCTCGTCGCGGGGACGAGGTAGCGGTTGCGCTCGTCGCGGTCGAAGTCGAAGCTGATGCCGTCGTCGTACGGTTCGACGACGAGGTCGTTGAGGCTGCCGGTCTTCAGGTCGGCAGTGATGTTGTGTAGCGTGCCGATCTCGGCGCCGTCGGTTCCCATGACCGCCTTGTCCGAGAGGTTCCTGGCTAGCGTCTCTGCCATGGGAGTCGGTGTCGCCCGCCCCGGTATAAACTGCGGGGGCGCGTCACGCAGGCGTCGGACGACGGCCGCACGTGGTCCGCGACGGCCCCGTCGGGTCGCCGGTCGGCGGTTCCCGTGCCGATATCCGCCGAACTAAGTGCGTGCGTCTCCCGGACCCGACAATGACGTACGCAGGTGTGGACCTCGGCGCGACCCGGTGTCGGGCGGTCGTCGCCGACGCCGCGGGCGACGTCGTGGGCCGCGCCGAACGGCCGACGCCGCGGGACTCGGGCATCGCCGTCACCGAGGCGGTCCTCGCGACGTTGCGAGAGGCCTGCGACGCCGCCGGGACCGACCCGACGACCCTGCGTGCGGTCGGCGTCGGCTCCATCGGACCGCTCGACCTGGCGGCCGGCACGGTCGAGCGACCGGCGAACCTCCCGGGCGTCGAGCGTATTCCCCTGCGAGGGCCGGTGGCGGAACTCGTCGGCGGCGGCGACGTCTTCGTGCACAACGACTCGACGGCGGGCGCCATCGGCGAACGGTACTACAGCGAGCGGACGCCCGACGACATGGTGTACCTCACCATCTCTAGCGGCATCGGCGCGGGCGTGGCCGTGGACGGGCGGGTGTTACGTGGCTGGGACGGCAACGCCGGCGAGGTGGGCCACTACGTCGTCGAACCCGACGGCGACCTCGTCTGTGGCTGTGGCCAGTCGGGCCACTGGGAGGCGTACTGCTCCGGCGACAACATCCCCCGCCACGCGCGGCTGCTGGCGGCGGACCACCCCGAGTCGGCAGCCGCGAGTCCGCTCCCACTCGACCCGCCGTTCGCCGTCGCCGACGGGGCGGCAGTCACCGGGAGCGACGACGCGTTCGACCCGACCGACCCCGACGCGGTACCGTCGTTCGACGCCGCAGCAGTCTTCGAGGCGGCCGCGGCGGGCGACGACTTCGCCGACCGCGTCCTCGAGCGAACGGCGCGGTACAACGCCGTCGGCGTCACCGACGTCGTCCACTCGTTCGCGCCGCTGGTGGTGTACGTGGGCGGGGCCGTCGCCCTCCGCAACCCGGAGCGCGTCGTGGACCCGATACGCGAGCGTATCCAGGACTCGGTCATCACGAACGTCCCCGACGTGCGGGAGTCCTCGCTCGGCGAGGACGCCGTCCTCCGGGGGGCACTGGCGAGCGCCATCACCGGCGGCGGGGTCGGCGGCTGACCACCACGAGGGACTTATTGCCGTCCGGCGGTCAGCACGGGTATGCGACTCGGACGCCGGGCGCTGTTGCGAACCACGGGTCTCGCAGTCACGGGCCTGTCGGCGGCCGCGAGCGCCGGCGTCAGCGGGCGTGAAAACGAGCGTCCCGCGGCGCGTGCGACGGCCGACTACGGACCGCTGGCCTCGCTGGACGTTCCCGGTGCCGCGGAGGCGGTCGTGGACGCGGCCGGCGAGACGGCGTACGTCGCCGTCGGCGACGGCTTCGTGAGCGTGGACCTGACGGGGACGACGCCGACGATAGCGGCCGAGCGCCGGACCGTCGCGGCCGACCGCGAGGACGGCCCGCTCGGCTCCGTCCTGGACGTGGCGCTGTCGGGCGACCGCCTGCTCGTCTCGGGACCGGCACAGGGCGGCCGCCTGAAGGGACTGGCCGTGTTCGACGTCTCCGACTCCGCCGCGCCACGGCGGGCGACGGCGTTCGCCGAGACGGGGTTCGGCATCCACAACGCCGACCTCGACGGCGACTACGCATACCTGACGAACAACGCGGTCCCGGACCGCCCGCTGACGGTGTACGACGCGAGCGGTGCGAACGGCGAGCGGACGCCCGAGGAGGTCGCCCGGTGGTCGCCACTCGAGGTTGACGTCGGCGTCGAAGGGTGGTCCGAGTTGCCCGAGTTCCCGGGCGTCCTCCACGACGTGACGGTACAGGACGACGTGGCCTACTGCGCCTACTGGGACGGCGGCGTCTGGATGGTGGACGTCTCCGACCCGACCGATCCCTCCTACCTCGGTCGCACGGGCCACTACTCCCTGTCGGAGCTGGTCGCCCTCGCCGAGAACCCCGAGGACTTCGTCCGCGCCTACCGCGAGGGCCCGGGCAACGCCCACTACGCGGGGGCGAGCGACGACGGCTCGGTCCTCGCGGTCGGCGGCGAGGCGTGGGACGACCCCGACACGGAGGGCGGCGGTCCGGTGGGTATCACCCTCTACGACGTGACCGACCCGGCCGCGCCGCGGGAACTCGCGACGATCGAGCCGGAGGCGGCGACGGACACCAGCCGGAGCGGGACGTGGGTGACGGCCCACAACTTCGAGCTGCGCGGCGACCGGCTCTACTCGGCGTGGTACGACGCGGGCGTGAAGGTCCACGACATCTCCGACCCCACCCGGCCGGAACTGCTGTCGTGGTGGCTCCAGCCGGAGGAGGCGCGGTTCTGGACGGCCCAGGTCGCCGTGCCCGGCGAGTCCTTCGTCGCCTCGTCGTACGGGGTGGACGACCACCGCTCGGCGCTGTACGTCTTCCCGGACGACCCCGGCCAGCAGGCGGACCGACCGGTACTGACCGACCCCGAGACGACGGCGACGGCCACCGCCACGCAGACGCCGACGGCCACCGCCACGCGGACGCAGACGCCGACGGCGACGCCGACGACCGAGGAGAACGAGCGACTGCCCGGGTTCGGGCCGCTGGCGGCGGCTGCGGGCCTCTCGTACGGAGCCTACCGCTACCTGCGACGTGACGACGGCGAGGAGTGAGTGGCTACCGCGAGCCGAGCTTGCGGCGACTGATGCCGACGCCGGTGGGGGTGACGATCAGCTGGTCGTCGCCCTTCTGGACGATGTCGCCGTCCACCTCCTTCGCGACCTGCCGGAGTTCGTCAACGATGTGTTCGGCCGTGCGGTCCTCCGTGCGCAGTCGGGTGATGTCGGCGATGACGAGGTCGCCGTCGTACACGGCGTCTTTGATGTCGATGGTGTCGCGCTGGTCGCTCACCTCTGCGACGTGGACGTTCATCGCGGCGCCGCCGGAGGCGGTCTCGAGGTCGTCGATGTCGAGTTCGACGTACTCCGAGGCCTGTCCGTTCGCCTCCGAACCCATGAGCTTGCTCATCAGTCCCATGCGTCGAACAGGAAGCGGCGAGGGCAAAGGTTTTACGTCAGACACATGTCAGACGGCGGAGACGTCTCGGCGGTCGTCGCGGTCGCTTGACTGTCGTCTTGCGGGTCTGCCGTCTGTTCGGGCCCCGTCGCGGATTACCGCGCCAGTCGTGACAGGGAACGCGCACGACTGTTCCGGCGTCTCGCGGCCCGAGACGGCTCTCTCGGCCGTCGAGAAGAACCGGCAAAGTATATGACCCTTCGCACGAGTGGTGCGAACGTTCGTCACATGACAGACCGTAACGTATCGAGGCGGTCAGTGCTGAAGGGGGTAGGGACAGGACTCGCGGCGTCCGGAATGGCGACGGCCGCGAGCGCCGACGACTCGTTCGAGGAGTACAACGTCGG
>CAZEIO010000123.1:0-6103 GCA_964512525.1 uncultured Halobacteriales archaeon | reverse complement strand
CGACGATCATGTTGGCCGCCGGGTGCTCGATGTCCATCTCCTTGAGGATGGTGACCCCGTCGTTCGTGACGACGACCTCGCCCGTCGAATCGACGAGCATCTTGTCCATCCCCTTCGGACCGAGGGTCGTGCGGACGGACTCCGCGACCGCCTTGCCGGCGGTGATGTTCATAGACTGTGCGTCCTTCCCCGAGGTGCGCTGACTCTCCTCGGAAAGTACGATGAGGGGCTGTCCGCCCATCTGCTGTTGAGCCATGGTCGTCCGGTGATTGAATGCTATTCTACATAAAGATACCGAATCGGGTACCGAACGTCGGCGTTAGACGCCGCTCGTAGGTTGCGAACGGTTATCACGATCTCCGTTTAAGTGGTGGTCGTGGCGAGTCACTCCAGCCAGTCCACGAACGTCCCCTCGACGAACGTTCGCCGCTGGCGGTCCACGTAGTCGCGGTGGGCACCGCGGACCGCTGCCGCGAGCGAACAGCCCCGTTCGACGCGTTCGCGTGCCCGGTCGTGTGTCCACCGGGCCGGGGTGACGCCGTGTTCGACCCGCCGCCGGAGCGGTTCGAGGTAGGTGGCTGCCGTCCCCCGGTCTATCTCCCGCGTCGCGAGGCCGTCGTAGGCGTACTCGAAGAGGTCGGCGTAGATGCGGTGGTGGTCGGCCGTCCGTTCGCCGTCGCCGTCGATCCACACCATCTCGGCCGCGAGGCCGTCGCGGGCGGCCGCGTAGAAGTTCTCCTTCGCCCGGTCCCAGTCGAGGTCGTACGCCGGGTGTGCCCGCCGCGGCAGACTCGTCATCAGGCCGGCGAAGAGCGCGAGAACGCCGACGCAGTCCCGGATCGTCGGCTGGGCCGGCACGGGGCGGAACTCGATGCGAGCGTTGGCGCTGGTGCGGTCCGGCGCCTCGAACACCGGTCGCACCCACCGCCAGTAGGAGCCGTGCTTGTGCCGGATGTGTCCCCAGGCGTCGTCGTACCGGCCCCCGTCCTCGACGTCCGACGGGACGATGAGCGGGTCGGCGGCGATGCGCTCGACGGCCTGAGCCGCCGTCTCGACGTCGCGGGGAAATCGCACCTTCTCGGCGTCCGGCGCGTTCATCACGGACTCGAAGACGCCGATGCGGTGTTCCATGTGGGCGTCCGCGAGTACCGTCTCCGCCGGGGCGTCGTCGTAGAGGTCGGGGGGAAACAGCGGCGCGTTGACCGTCAGCGCGAGTATCGGTCCCGCGAGTCGCAGGGCGTACTGGAAGTGCTCGGGGAGGTCCTCGGCCCGCGCCACCTGGAAGTGCGGCTGGATCGAGGTGATGAGGCTCTCGCCGACGACCGTGTCGAACTCGTGGCTGACGTGGGGCGCGTCGAGTGCCATCCGCGGCCGGTAGCCGACCGCCTCGCTGTTCGACATCGCGTGGTACCGGACGGAGTCGCTCATGTTCGCGGCGATGCGGACCCCGTCGAGCGTCGCCGTGTCCCCGAGGTACTCGAGCATCGTCTCGCCCGTCGGCGTCGCCGTGACGAGACCGGCGCTGACGGCCCGGTACCCCTCGCGCCGGAGTGCGCTCGCCGCGGCCGTCAGCCGCGCCCGCAACTCCGACTCCTGTGCCGTCAGTCCGTACCGGTTCAGCGGCTGGGGACTCGTGTGCGTCTCGGCCTGGTGGAGGCCGAGTTCCTGCGAGAAGCCGACGTACCGCAGGAGGTCTCTCGGGATGCGGACGAGGTCGCCCGTCCGCTCGTTCACGCCGTACAGTTCGTGTTCCATCCCGACGATGGCCTGCGTGTTGTCGAAGGTACCCGCCGCTATCTCCTCCGTCACGACCTCGACCTCTCGTTCGACGGCTGCCGCGAAGGCGTCCGGGTCGGCCGTCAGCGCGGTCCGCACGCGCTCGGCCACGTCGGACTCGGCCATGGACCGTCGTTCTGGTGCACCCCTCTTAAGGTCCCGGTCGGTCTCGGCGGACGCGGCGGTCGGCGCCCCCTACAGCATCCCGCGCGAGTCGGGGCTCTCGCTCGACCCGCCCGGAACGACACCGCCGGGCAACTCGGCCGCGCACTGCCGGCAGAAGCGGTAGTTGTCGTCGTTCTCGATGCCGCACTCCCGACAGCAGACCGCACTCGCACCGTCGTTCCCGCTGGTCGCCGCCGTCGCCGACAGCGCCGACGTGCCGCCCCGCCGGAGCCGGTACACGAACAGGAGGATGACCGCGTGCCCGAGGACGAACAGCGCGACTGCCGCCACCATCCACGGCTCGGGTGTCATACGCCCGTGTTGCCAATTCGCACACTTAACGGCTGTGCCAGCGCTCGCCACGTCAGGGAGCTGATAAGTTATGGACATAATTTCTGTGACTTACCAGAAACGTTACCGGCGGTTCCCGGTTGGTTCCTGGCGGGTTCGAACGTGGTTATCGGGAGAACGTTTATGTGGGATTGTCGAACTACCTCTACGTGGGAGGTGAGAACGGCGTGAGTACCGGAACTGACGCTTTCGACGACCGACTCGCTCCGGGCGTCTCGCGATACGACCTCGTCCTCGTCGTCATTCCCCTCGCGTTCGCCGCTGCACTCGTCGCGAGGGGCGTATTCTCGGTGTCACTCCACGCGTCGGTCCTGTTCGCGTCGGTCGTCGGTGGTCTCGCGGTTGCGGACGCGCTCTTTTTGCACCCGCCACGGACACGCTGACGGTCGGCGTTCGCCGTCGCGCCGCCGGCGAGTGGTGCGTCAGCCGACGAAGCGGTGGTACTCCATCCCCTGGCGCTTGAGTTCGTTGTGCTTGTCCTCGAGGAAGGCGTACACCGTCCCGTGGGGTGCGCCGTCCAGGAGCATCTCGGCGGCCTCGCGGACTGCCTTTACCTGCTGGGGCGTGCCGATGGCCCCGAGAGTTGAGCCGTAGATGACGACGGCCGCGCCGGTGAGTTCGGCCATCAGTTCGCGGGTACGGCCGTCCTCGCCGATGAGGCGACCCTTCTGCCGGCGGAGGTCGTTGTCGTTCCGGCTCGCCGCCTGGATGTCCACGACGTCGAACATCATCATCTCGTCCTCGAGCAGACCGAGTGCCTCGTCGGGGCTGAACCCGCGACCGATGGCCCGCACGATGTCCGGCGCTTTCAGCGCGGTGACGGGGTCGCCGGTCTTCTCGATACCGACGGCGCCGTTCTCGGAGTCGATGTCCAACCGGACGCCGGCCCGGTCCTCTATCTCCCGCATCGTCTCGCCGCCCTCGCCGATGAGCACACCGACGCGGTCCTGCGGGATCTTCACGTGTTGCATGGTCGTGGTTCGGCGGATTCGGTTTTAAGAGTTCTGTCCCCGCGCCGCCGTGCCCTCGTCCGCGAACGCGGTGGGAACGGGTTTTTGCCCGTCGCGACCCGACGACGGGACGTGCAGGAGTACGAGCGCAAGCGGCTCCTCGAACGCATCGAACGGGAGGCCGCCACGGTCGGGGCGGACATCCCCGAGACCATCGAGGTGCAGGGAGAGACCATCGACCTGCAGGCGTTCGTCTTCGAGGTGAAGCGGCGTGACCGCGTCCCGCCCGGCGAGACCGACCGCGTCGAGCGGGCGAAGCGCAACCTCCGCCGGGAGCGCCTGCAGCGCAAGCAGCGCATCGAGAACGACGAGGTCAGCTTCGAGGAGGGCGAACGTCTCGCGGAGTCCATCGTCGGTATCGACCGCGCGCTGAACGCCCTCGAGTCGCTCGGCCCCACCGACCTCGAGGCAGAGGAGGAGGCACAGGAGACGGCCGACCGCAAGCGCTGGGTACGCTTCCTCCAGCAGGCGCTCGGCCGCGACGACGCCGACCCCGGCCGCGGCGGGCGTGGTGGTCCGCTGTGAGTGCGCCCTCGAACGACGAGGTCGCGGCGCAGTTCGAACGCATGGCCGACCTCCTCGAGGCGAGAGACGTCGCCTACAAGCCCCGCGCCTACCGCCGTGCCGCGGAGTCGCTGCGCACGCACCCGGCGTCGGTCGCCCGCCTCGCCCGCGAGGACCGCGACGCTATCGAGGAACTCGAGGGCGTCGGCGACTCCATCGCCGAGAAGGTCGTCGAGTTCGTCACGACCGGCGAGATCGAGGAACTCGTCGCTCTCCAGGAGGAGATGCCGGTGGACATGGCTGTGCTCACCCGCGTCGAGGGCGTCGGGCCGAAGACCGTCGGCAAACTGTACGACGCCCTCGGCGTCGAGACACTCGACGACCTCGAGGCGGCCGCCCGCGAGGGCCGCATCCGCGAGGTGAGCGGCTTCGGCGAGAAGACCGAACGAAACATCCTCGACTCCGTCGCGTTCGCCCGGCAGGCCGCCGGTCGGCGGCGACTCGGCGACGCCCGGCCGGTCGCCGACCACGTCCGAGACGCCCTCGCCGGTCGCGACCCGGTCGAGCGCTGCGAGGTGGCCGGCTCCATCCGCCGGTGGGCACCGACGGTCGGCGACGTGGACGTCCTCGTCGCCGCGACCGATCCCGCGGCCGCCGTCGCCGTCTTCACCGACCTCGACGGCGTCACCGACGTGATCGAAGCCGGCGACCGGAAGGCGGCCGTCCGCGTGGACACCGCGGGCGACGACGTCCCGGACACGCGGGTGGACCTCCGCGTCGTCGCCCCCGACGAGTTCGGCGCCGCCCTCCAGTACTTCACCGGTAGCAAGGAGCACAACGTGCGCCTGCGGACCCACGCACTGCGCCGGGGCATCAGTCTCAACGAGTACGGCGCCTTCGACGTCTCCGGCCTCGACGACGAGGACCCCGACGCAGAGCGGGCCCGCGACCGGGGCGACCGCGTCGCCGGCCGCACCGAGTCCGGGATGTACGAGGCACTCGACCTCCCTCTCGTTCCTCCGGAACTCCGGGAGGACCGCGGCGAGATAGCGGCCGCTGCCGACGACGAGCTGCCCGACCTCGTGACGACGAGCGACGTGTGCGGCGACCTCCACAGCCACACGGACCGCTCCGACGGCGCCCTGCCGGTCGCGGAGATGGTCGCCGCCGCCGCCGAGTACGGCCACGACTACCTCGCCGTGACCGACCACGCGGACGGTCCCGGCGTCCCCGCCGGCGTCGGCCTCTCGGACGACGACCTCCGGACGGCCGTCGCCGCGGTGCGCGACGCCGCGACCGACGCTCCCATCGAGGTGTTCGCGGGCGTCGAGACAAACATCGCCGCCGACGGCAGTCTCGACGTGGCCGACGACCTCCTCGCCGACCTCGACGTCGTCGTCGCCTCCCCTCACAGCGGTCTCTCCCGGAGCGAGGACGCCACCGACCGCCTCGTCCGCGCCGTCGAACACCCCGCCGTGGACGTCCTCGGTCATCCTACCGGTCGGCTCATCAACGAGCGCTCCGGGCTGACGGTGGACCCGGAGCGGCTGGGCGCGGCCGCCGCCGAGAACGGCGTCGCCCTCGAGGTGAACGCCAACCCGGCCCGTCTCGACCTCGACGGCGGCGCGGTGAAGGCCGCCGTCGATGCCGGCGCGACGATAGCCGTGAACACCGACGCCCACAGTCCGGCCGAGTTCGACAACCTTCGCTACGGCGTGCACACCGCCCGTCGCGGCTGGGTCGAGACGGCGGACGTCCTCAACACCCGGTCGCCGGCGGCGCTGCGGGAGTTCCTCGACTGACGGCCGTCAGGCCGTCGCCGCCAGCGTGTTCGCGTCGGTGACCAACTTGAACGCCGCACCGATGAGACCGGCGAACAGGAGCGTCGCGCCGACGACGGCGACCACGAGACCGATCAGTTGACTGATGATGCCGATTCCGCTCGTCGGCCCGACGAACATCGACAGCCCCACTGGCAACAGCAGCGCCCCGACGACGTACACGATGACGAGCCGTCGCATCACCGGCTGGAGGGCGTAGCCCACGGCGGAGTCGAAGTCGACGGGCGAGTCCCGGAGTACCTCCTCTGGTTCTGCCATGTCCGGTTTTCCGCTGCACGGCGAATGTAGCTGTCGGTCGGCAGATAGTACCGGCGGAAGACACGAGGGTTGAAGCCGCTCGCGGCCCCACGGTGGCCGTGCGACTGCTGCTTGACGCGATGTGCGGCGGCCTGCGCTCGCCACTGCGGATGTGCGGCCACGACGCCGCCTACGCCCTGGAGCGCGGCGTCGAGGCCG
>CAZEIO010000122.1:0-6114 GCA_964512525.1 uncultured Halobacteriales archaeon | reverse complement strand
CCTCGCGGATGCGGCGCTTGATGTCGTCGGTGACGTGGGGGATGATCTGGACGGTGCGGCCGAGGTACTCCCCGGCGCGCTCGTTGTCGATGACCTCCTTGTACACCTTTCCCGTCGTCACGTTGTGGTCGGAGGTCATGTCCTCGTCGAGGAAGCGCTCGTAGTTGCCCAGGTCGAGGTCCACCTCGCCGCCGTCTTTCAGCACGTACACCTCGCCGTGCTGGTAGGGGTTCATCGTCCCCGCGTCCACGTTCAGGTAGGGGTCTATCTTCACGGCGGTGACGTCGAACCCCGCGTTTTTCAGGAGGCGACCGGTGGAGGCGGCGGTGATACCCTTTCCCAGCCCGGACATCACTCCCCCGGTGACGAACACGAACTTGTTGCCCAGCGAGGGGTCGTACCCCGTCTCGGGTCCCGTCGGCATATCGTCCGTCCTCGTGGGCACCGGATAACCGTTACGAAGCGACCGACGGCAGCGGGATGGCGTGCCGGCGCGCGCCGAACCGGTCGCGGAGCGCCCGGCGCGGTCGGTCGCGGGACGCGTCCGCCGCCGTCAGAACGGCGGCAGGCCGAGTTCGTCCCGGAAGAACCCGGCGACGGTCCGGCCAACCTTCGCGCCCTGTCCGACGAAGTGGTGGTCGGCGGCGAACTCGACCGTCTCGACCGGGGTGGTGGCGGCCAGTTCGCGGGCACGCTCGACCAGCGGCGCCCAGTCGGCGGTGTCGTCGCGGGTGCCGTACACCACCTGCGCCGGACAGTCCACGCGGCCGAGTGCCGCCGCGGCGTCCCCCGCCGCGGCGTCGAGACGGGACGCGGCGGCGAGCGTCGAGAGGGCCGCGACCGGGGTGTCGGCGTCCGCGAGCGACGCCGCCGCGAGGACCGCGACGGCACCGCCGAAGGAGTAGCCGAACAGTCCCACCCGCTCGTACCGCTCGCGGCCCCACGCCACCGCTCGCTCGGCGTCAACTCGCTCGCCGCGGCCGGCGTCCCAGTCGCCGTAGTCGAAGCGCAGGCAGTCCGCGCCTCGCTCTGCGAGAGCGTCGCTGACCGCACGCAACCGGCCGTCGGTGCGACGACCGCCCATCTGGGGGTGCGGGGGACAGGCGACGACGAGGGCGTCGCCGCCCGGGTCGGTGTCGGCGTCGGCCCGGTCGAGTGTCGCCCGCACGTCCCGTGATCCGGGGACGACGACGTCCATACTCGCCCGAACGGGTGACGATTTTTTAACCCCGCGGTCGCTAACCGGTCGCATGGGGATACTTTCACGGCTCTCGTACGTCGTCAAGTCGAAGGTGAACGCCATCTTGAACCGCGCCGAGGACCCCCAGGAGACGCTCGACTACTCCTACGAGCAGATGCGGGGACAGCTTCAGGACGTCAAGAAGGGCATCGCCGACCTCACGACCCAGAAGAAGCGCCTCGAGATGCAGAAAAAACGCCTCGAGGACAACGTCGAACAGCACAACAAGCAGGCCCGGCAGGCCGTCGAGCAGGACCGCGAGGACCTCGCTCGCCGCGCCCTCGAGAAGAAGAAGACGAAGATGAACCAGATAGAGGAGCTGGAGGCACAGATCAGCGACCTGCAAGGTACGCAGGACCAGCTCGTCGAGAAAAAAGAGAAGCTCCAACAGCGCATCGAGGAGTTCCGCACGAAAAAGGAGACGATGAAGGCCCGCCACGAGGCCGCGGAGGCCTCCGCCCAGGTCAGCGAGGCCATCACCGGCGCCGGCGACGAGATGCAAAACGTCAACCGCGCCATCGAGCGCGCCGAGGAGCGCACCGAGGACATGGAGGCCCGCGCGGCCGCCCTCGACGAACTCGAGGAAACCGGCGTCCTCGAGGACCAGCTCTCCGGGAAGTCCAGTCTCGACCGCGAACTCGACCAGATGTCCGCAGACGCCGAGGTCGAACAGGAACTCGAGACCCTGCAGGCCGAGATGGGGAAAGGCGGCACGACGACCACCGAACCCGCGACGGAGACAGAGACGGAGACGCAGACGGAGACGGAGACGGCGACCACCGGCGACGTCGAGGTGAACGACGCCGCCGTCGAGGAGGAACTCGAGGAACTGAAGACCGACGAGGAGTCGAACTGACGGCGTTTCGACGACGCAGAGCCCACTCTCAACCCCACACGCGATCCGATTCTGTTCGTCCGTCTTCGGTGCCCGGCCGGTCCGACGTCGAACGCGAGTGGCCGTCGCAGTCTGGCCGTAGTTCGCGGCGCTGACCACGACCGTGTCCGCGAGCGTCCGCCGCGACCGGGTGTTCGGCGACGGTGCGGCCGACGTTTCTGGCCCCGACGAGACCGACCCGCACCATTCGGTCGGAGTACTCCCGTTCGCTTCCGTCGTGCTCCCGTCGTCGGTCACGCCGAACGGGGCCGGGAGCCGCCCTCAGGTCCGGTTCGCGAGGAACCGCTCGACGTCCTCGCGGGAGAGGTCCACCCGCGCACCGGCGCGGCGGGCGGTGATTGCACCACAGGCGTCGGCCACCGTCAGCGCCCGGCGGTAGCGGTCCGCGGTTGGCGGCGCGTCGGCCGGGCGGTCCGTCGCTCCGTCGTCGGTCGTCGCCGGGAGAGGGTTCCAGTCGGTCAGGACCTGCGAGAGGAACCCGGCGGCGAAGGCGTCGCCCGAACCGGCAGTGTCCACCTGTTCGACGGAGAACCCCTCGTGGGTGACGCTCGCGTCCGGCGCGCGGAGTCGTGCGCCGTCGGCACCGTCCTTGAGGAGGACGACCCGCTCCGTGGGCGGCGTGGTGCCGTCGGGTGGCGTCCACGCGCCGCGGTCGGTCGGGTCGTCGGGGTCGATACCCACCTCGCGGGCCTCCGAGACGGTCATGAAGACGAAGTCCGACAGGGCGAGGACGGGGTCGAAGGAACGGGCACCCGCCCGACGGCCGGGGTCGGCGCTCACGGTGGCGCCGGCCTCGCGGGCGGCGCGGGCGAGTGCCACCGCGCGACTCGCTCGCTGGCCGGTGACGTGGACGTGGGCGACGCTCTCGAGGAGACCCTCGGGCAGGTCCGCGGTCGTGAAGGCCTCGTTGCCGCGGTCGTCGCCGAGGACCATCACCCGGCCGTCGGGGTCCACGACGATGTACTTCGTCGCCGTGTCCGCGTCCGTCTCGACCAGGGGAGCCACCTCGACGCCGGCGGCGGCCAGTTCGCGGCGGGCGCGGCGACCCCGTGGGTCCGCGCCGACGCTTCCCAGGACGCCCGTGTCCACCTCGAGAGACGCGAGGACGCTCGCGGAGTTGGCGGCACTGCCGCCGCCGGACTCTCGCCGCGCCTGGACCCGCGCCTCGCCGTCAACCGCGGGGAGGGCATCGACCTGCAGCGTCACGTCCCAGTTGACGTGGCCGGCACACAGTACGCGCACGGGATCGGTCCCTGCGTGCGCCGCGGGTTAAAATCGACCGGGACGGCGGCGGGTCCGCCCAGACGCCGGGTGACGTCGCCGCCGGCCGTGTGTCCCGGGGTTCGCGGGCGGCGGGCGCCCGACGTCTGGCCGGGCGAGCGACGAGACGGTGGTGCCGGCGGGTTACTGCTCGGTCGTCAGCCGCCGGAGGATGTCACCGTAGGCCGGACGAGTGATGACGACGCCGAGGACGACCCCGAGGATGGTGATGATGGCGAAGCCCTGGAGGTCGCCGAGCGACAGCACCGCCAGCGGACTCATCGCGATGATGGTCGTCGCGGCGGCGGCGCCGATGACCCAGAAGGCCCGACGGAACCGCGACTGGAACACCCGCGAGGAGTTCACCTCGCCCTCTGACATCACCTCGTCGGCGATGATGATGAGGTCGTCCACCCCCGTCCCGATGACCGCGATGAATCCGGCCATGACCGAGAGGTCAAGCGGGTAGCCCACCGCCGCCGAGAAGCCGAGAAGGAGGACCACCTCCGACAGGGCGGTGACGACCATCGGCGCGGCCACGCGCGCCCGGCCGTACCGGTAGTACACCACCAGCGAGACGGCGATGACCGCGATGATGCCCGTGATGAGAGAGTTCAGCCGGAAGCGCTGTGCCAGTGCCGGCTCGACCGAGAACTGGTCGCCGCGCTGGAAGTCGAGCGTCGCCGGGAGACTACCGGACTGCAGGGCGATGCGGAGTTCCTCCGCGCGCTCCCGGGTCGGCGTGTTGATGCGGAACTGTGGGTCCTGCACCCAGTCGCCGCTGGCCCACGAGGCGCTGAGGTCACCCTGAACGCCGGCGGCGTACACGACCTCGTCGTCGAACACCGTCAGCAGGCACTTGTCCTCGCCCTGTGCGTTCTGGAACGTGTTCCGGTCGTACGGGCAGTTCCACCGGCGGCCCTCGCCGATGCGGCCGGCCTGCGTCGCGAACTGCTGGGTGTCCTCGCTGTTGCGGGTGAAACTCACGGGGACGAACGGCTGGCCGTTGTTGTCCGTGCGGACGGCACCCACCGAGTAGTTGTCCCGCATGCTCTGGTCGATGAGCGTCTCGTTGACGAACGTGCCGTTGCGCTGGTAGTAGGCCCGCACCTCGACCTCGCCCTCACTGGCGACGAGTCGGCGCAGTTCGTCCACCTCGCGGTTGGGCGCCTGCACGACGATGAACGCCCGCCCGCCGGAGCGGGCTATCTGTACCGACCCGCCCGTCAGCGGCGAGTTCGCCAGCTTGTTGTCGATGACCTCTTGGGTCTGTTCGAGCGTCTCCTGCGTGACGCCGAACCGGACGTCGTCGGTGGTCACCGACAGGTTGGCCGCCCGCATCGCGGCGGCCACCTCCCGCCGGCTCACGTTCTCCGTCGTGTTCTCGGCCGTCTCGAAGGCGGCGTCGCTCTCGAACTGCGAGCGACGGATGCGGTTGCGGTCGTCCGGGAGCAACACCTCCACGCTCGTGACGCCGTCGGAGGTCCGCTCGCCTGCGCTGACGACCACGTCGTCTGCGTCGAGGTCCAGCCGCTCGCGTATCGTCGCCTCGATGGCCTGCTCGTCCCGGTCCGCGAGGTCCACGTCCGTCGCGACGAAGCCGGACACCGGCGCGCGGATACGGGCACCGCCGTCGAGTTCGATGCCGTACTGCAGGTTCGTCACGCCGTCGCCTTCGCCGCTCGTCGCGAGCAGACTCGCGGGGCCGAACAGGGCGACGGCACTCCCGACGAGCAACAGCGAGAGGGCGACGACTCGCCAGTTCTCGCGGATTCTGCTCATGGCGACACCTCGCCGATCTTGTACCAACGAAGCAGGCTCAGGTTCAGCATGTAGGTATTCATCAGGTCAACGGCGAGACCGAGGACGAGCACCAGCCCGATCGAACTGAGCAGTTCGATGCCGAACAGGAAGGAGACGACCGCCATGACGAACATCGCCGACATGGAGGTCAGCGTCATCGTCACGCCCGTCTGCATGGCGCGGTGGGTGGACTCGTAGAAGTCGCCCGACCGCCGGAGGATGTGGTTGTTGAGGAGGATGTCGGAGTCCACGGAGTACCCGATGAGCATCAGCAGCGCCGCGACCGTCCCCAGCGAGAGCTGGATGCCGAGGAGGCTCATCACCGCCAGCGGGACGACGATGTCGCTGAACGCCGAGATGACGATCGCGATGGAGGGGACGAAGCTGCGAAAGAGCAGGAAGGCGAGCACGCTCATCCCGATGAAGGCGATGACGAGACCGACCTGTGCGAAGAACTGGTTGGACCCACTGAACGCCGGGGACGTCTGCTGTGTGGAGACGACGACGTCGCCGTCAACGGGTTCGAGGTTCTGTTCGGCCTGCTGTCTGAGTCGCTCCGACTGGTCGTCGGACGCGTCACTCGTCGTCTGGAAGGTGAGGATGTAGCGGTTCTCGCTCAACTGGACCCGCTGGATCGACGTCGGCTGGCTCTCGAAGGCGTCGCGTATCTCCGCCTGCGAGGACGTCGTCTCGACCGTGAGTTCCGTGCCACCGGTGAAGTCGGTGCCGAGACCGACGGGCGTGCCGGTGAGCAGAAACGACCCCGAGAGCACGAGAAGCGCGGCCGCGAGCACCGCCAGCGGAATCGTCGCCAACTGGCGGTTGCTGTACCGGGTGTAGTCCACCTCCGGTACCTCAAATACCATACCGAAGCGGTCCGATGCCTCCCCGAATAAGGCTTCTTATCCTCCGCCGG
>CAZEIO010000121.1:0-6119 GCA_964512525.1 uncultured Halobacteriales archaeon | reverse complement strand
GCTCGGAGCAGTCGAGATCACCCGTGACGGAACGGTTGTTTTTGCGGCAGAGCGAACGTACGCCGACGGTACGTTCGTCAGATACCACGACCGGTTCAACGCGAGAGGAGAAGTAGCCGCGACGGTGCAGAGACACGAGACGGAAAGTACCGAACGACTGTCACTGACCGACGCCGTCGCAGTGTTCGCGAGCGCAGACGACGAACTGTCGTTTACAGTCGTGAGGGAAGATGATGTTCGGTGAGTGGCTCTCGGATCGCGGTCGTGACAAGGGCGGTGACGGTAGTAGCGTCGGCGTGTTGCGGGCACGGCGAGACGTGCTCGCCGCGACGCTTGCCGCGACAACGGCGACCGCCGGCTGCAACCGCCCGCGTGGCTTCGAACCTGACCCCGTCGGCGGCACCTTCGCGGTCGGCGTCGCCGGGGCCACCGTCGCCACCCTCGCCGAACCAGAGGTCGAGCCGGTCGCGAACGAACAGTTTCCCCTGCTCGGACAGGCGCTCTTTGTACTTCTCGGGGCCGCCGCCGAGGATCTCTTCGATCTCGGCGTGCAGCTGTGCCTCGCGCTCGGTCGGCCCGAGCTCGTCGTCGAGGGGGTACGCCACCTCCGGCGGCTCGGCGGTCGCCGCCGGCTCTTCGGCGTCGCCGACGTGGACCTCGATATCGGCCGCGAGATGCTCCGCCAGCGCGGCCGCGACCGCCGACGCCTCCTCCTCGGTCGCACCCTCGCCGATTCGAACTTTCATGCACCCTGGTGGGGGTGAATCCCGGAAAGCGTTTTTCATTGCCCTGCCGGCGCGGGCCCGTCCGCGCGAGCGCGAGCCGTGACGACGGTCAGTACTCCGCCTTCCCGGGGCGTCGTTCGCTCGTGGTTCGCAGTTCTGTTCTCCGCTCCTCGTCATCGAGCAGAACGACCGCCTGGGAGACATCGTCCAGGGCGGGCTGTACCCCAGCCTGACGGACGCTCGGGGAGGCGTTGAGCACCTCCGTCCGAAACAGTGCATAGCCGGACAGGAGCCCCGTCACGCTGAGCGCGGCGGGGGTGAAGTTCATCCCCGCGACGGGGGAGCTATGGGTCACCCAGGCGATGCTGATCGCCGTCGGCACGGCGGCGCCGATGACGAGTGCTGTCACCTGGTCGTCGTCCCGCCGCGGGTGGACCAGCGACACCCCGAGGGCTCTGTCGCGGTGAGCAGCACCACTGGGAGATGGGGGAGCGCGATGAGAAACACCGTGAACGGGCGCACGAGGTCCGAGCGGCCGACGTAGGCGAACGCGAACGCGAACACCCCGAGGAGAAGGAGCCCACTAATCGCCGGAATGACGGTTCGCGGGTCAACCCCGGACACACCCCGTGAATTCGGGGAGGAACGAATAAACCTCTCGGAACGAGGGGTAGAACAGCCGACCGCTACTCCTCGCCGTACTCGTAGAAGCCGCGGCCCGTCTTCTTGCCGAGGTCCCCGGCCTCGACCTTGCGCTTGAGTAGGTACGCGGGGGTGTAGCGGTCACCGAGCTCCTCGCGCAGCGTCGCAGTCGCGTGGAGACAGATGTCCAGCCCGATGTGGTCGGCGAGCTCGAGCGGCCCCATCGGGACGTTCGTCCCCAGCGTCATCCCTCGATCGATATCCTCCTTCGTCGCGACCCCCTCGTCGAACGCCCGGATTCCCTCGTTGATCCACGGCATCAGGATGCGGTTGGTGACGAAGCCGGGCTTGTCGTCGGCCTCCCACGTCTCCTTGCCGAGGGCCGCGGCGAAGGCGTGGGTGAGTTCGACCGCCGCCGGGTCGGTTCGCTCGCCGACGACCACCTCGACGCCGTCCATCACCGGCACGGGGTTCATGAAGTGCATCCCGACGACGCGACCGGGCGAGTCGGTGGCCGCGGCGATACTGGTCACCGACAGGGTGGAGGTGTTCGTCGCGAGGAGGCAGTCCCCGGCGACGATGCCCTCCAGGTCGGCGAACACGTCGGACTTCAGGTCGAGGTCCTCCGGGGCGGCCTCGACGACCACGTCACAGTCCGCGAGGTCTTCCAGTTCGGTCGTCCCGGTGACGCGGTCCACGACGGCCGACGCCTCCGACTCGGTCATCGCGTCGCGGTCCACGAACCGCGAGAGGGAGTCCTCGATGGACTCGAAGCCGCGGTCGAGAAAGCGCCGTTCGACGTCGCGCATCACCACGTCGTACCCGTTCGTGGCGGCGACCTGTGCGATGCCGCTGCCCATCGTGCCCGCGCCGACGACGCCCACCCGTCGAACGTCGGAGATATCCTGCATGGCCCCGGTAACGGACGGGCGCTACTAAGCGTGTCCGGAATCGGTCCGGCGGGCTTCGGAACCGTCGGCGTTCGAGAGGACGGGTGTATCGAACACGACGGAGCCACGTGGCGGGGCAGAGACCGCGGGTTCTGGTCGAACGGTGGGCCGACCGGCACGGTCGCCCGGGAGGTGTCGCGTTCAGCCCGCCCGGAGCCGGGTGACCCACGGCCCGAGGAACATGTACGTGCCCGTGACCGCGAGGTAGAGAAGTAGTGCGACGACGGGAACGAGGACCAGTCGCGGCTCGGAACCACTGACCGCCGTGATGGCGAGGGCGACGACGAGTAAGACCAGAAACAGGGCCGAGGCGATGCGGTGGGTCCGCCGGACGACGACGGACGGCGTCCAGGTCCAGTGCCGGAGTCCTGCCAGTCGGTCCGACGCGGTCGTCGGTCCGCGGACCCACGGCCGGAGGAGGAGGTAGGTGCCCGTGAAGACGAGGGCGACGAACGAGAGGCCGGGGATGCTCGGACCGGGTATCCGCTCGCTGGCGGACGGGACGGCCAGCGTGAGGGCCAGAGAGAGGAGCCACACTGTCCCGAGGACGCGGTGAACCCGGCGCGTGGCGGCCGGAAGCACCGCGAACCTGCTCTTGAGCCGGTCCCACCGATCCGACATATTAGTTTCCATACACGATTCGACTACACAGACGACTGTCATAAAGTTACGGACGACTCGTGTCCCTCAGTCGCCGGTGTCGCGCGCGACGCCGTGGACGCGGCCGTCGTCGGAGCAAAACTCGCGGAGACGCGGACTCCCCGTCCGACGGGACGACCGAAGACTCCTCACTGGTCCGGGACTTCGGCGAGAGACAGCGACGACGAAGGGGACACCGTGACCGCGCCCCGGATGCCATCCGGTACCGACGACGGGGGCGCGGTCGCGGTTGGGGGGGATGTGAGGTCGGGACGGGACGGACTAGCTCTCGATGGGGATGGTCTTGCCAGAGGCGGTCGCACCCTCGATGGCGGGGAGGGTGACCTCGAGGACGCCGTTACGGTACTCGGCACTGATGGCGTCCTCGTCCACCGCCCGCGGGAAGCGGAACCGTCGGTGGTACGTCTTGCGCCGGTTCCGCGTCTCCTCGACGTGTTCGGCGGCGACGTTCAGGACGCCGTCGTCCCACGCGAGGTCGATCTCCTCCGGCTCGAAGCCGGGAAGGTCCACGGTGAGGACGAACTCACCGTCCTCCTCGTACAGTTCGTAATCGTTGCCGAACCCGCCGTCGCCGAAGAGCTGGGACGGCAGGTCGAGACTCTGCATCCACGAACTGGCTGGGCTCGTTGGCAGTGCCATGTACACCACCTCGGAGACGTGGGATCGTTGTTCGCGGTTCGTAATAAATTTTGTTCGAAAGTCGTTAGCACGGCGAACACTGCCGACGGTCTCGTCTCCACACCCGACGAGATTTAAACGAGCCTCGGGCGGTCGTCGGGGAGGGTCAGGCATATGTAGCGTCTCTGCGGGATCGTAGGTATGATCGACCTGTCCGACGAGGCGCTGACCCGGGACGGCAAGGTACTCATCCTCGCGATGGACCACGGTCTCGAGCACGGGCCGACGGACTTCGACCCGGTGCCCGAGACCATCGACCCGCGGACGGTGTTCGACGTGGCGACGCACGACGCCGTCACCTCGATCGCCGTCCAGAAGGGCGTCGCGGAGACGTACTACCCGTCGTACGAGGACAGCGTCAACCTGCTGGTGAAGCTGAACGGGACCTCAAACCTCTGGATGGGCGAACCCGACTCCGCGGTGAACTGCTCCGTCGAGTACGCCGCCGACCTCGGCGCGGACGCCCTCGGCTTTACGCTGTACGGCGGGTCGAACCACGAGGTCGAGATGGCCGAGGAGTTCCGCGAGGCACAGGAGGCCGCCCGCGACCACGACCTCCCGATGGTGATGTGGTCGTACCCCCGCGGACAGGGGCTGAAGAACGACCGCAAGCCCGAGACAATCGCCTACGGCACCCGTCTCGCCCTCGAACTCGGGGCCGACGTCGCGAAGGTGAAGTACCCCGGCAGCGCCGACGCGATGGGGTGGGCCGTGGACGCCGCCGGCGAGGTGAAGGTGGTGATGTCCGGCGGGTCGAAGACCGACGACTACGAGTTCCTGAAGCAAGTCGAGACGGTCATCGACGCCGGGGGCGCGGGTCTCGCCGTCGGACGCAACGTCTGGCAGCGGGAGAATCCAGTCGAGATACTCGACGCCCTCGAGAAGGTCATCTACGAGGAACGGAGTGCCGAGGCGGCACTGGAGTGACCGCGAGCCACGACACATGTCCAGGACCGAGTCGAACGCCGTGGCGTCCGTCGTCGAGACGGTCGCGGAGACCGCACCCGAGATAGCCGCCGGACTCCGGGGCCGGCGCGAGGCCGTCGGCGAAGAGAACCCCAGCGGCGAGACCGTGACCGCCGCCGACGTCTGGGCAGACGAACTCCTCGGCGACCGCCTCGCCGCTCTCGACGGCGTCGGCGAACTCGCCAGCGAGGAGCGGTCGGCCGTCGAGGACTGCGGTACCGGCGTCGCCGTCGCGATGGACCCGCTGGACGGCTCCTCGAACCTCGCCTCGAACAACCTGATGGGGACCATCGTCGGCGTCTTCGAGGCCGGCGCCTCGCTGCCGGCCCCCGGGACGGCCCTCGTCGCCGCCGGCTACGTCCTCTACGGCCCCATCACCACGATGGTCGTCGCCCGCGAGGGCCGCGTCCGGGAGTACGAGGTGACCGCCGACGGCCGCCGCCGCCTCGACGACGACGTGACCCTGCCGGCGGAGCCGACGGTGTACGGCTTCGGCGGGCGCGTCCCGGACTGGCCGGACGCCTTCGAGCGGTTCGCCCGCGGCGTCGAGAACGAACTCAAGTTGCGTTACGGCGGCGCGATGGTCGGCGACGTGAACCAGGTGCTCGAGTACGGCGGCATCTTCGCCTACCCCGGCCTGCGGTCCCGGCCCGAGGGGAAACTCCGCCTGCAGTTCGAGGCCGCGCCGATGGCCCACGTCGTCGAGACGGCCGGCGGCCGCTCCTCCGACGGCGAGCGGTCGCTTCTGGAGGTGGAACCGGACGACCTCCACGGGCGCGTTCCCGTCCACCTCGGCAACGCGGCACTGATCGACCGCCTCGAACGGGCACTCGACTGAGGTCGCCCGTCGGCGGGAGGCGGCCGCTCCCGTGACAGACTCCGAGTGGACGCGGAGAACGTGTTCGCCGTTCTCGCGGTGGGTCCGGTCGTGGCGGCGCCGTACGTCGGCGTCTCCGGCGAACGCGTCCGTAGGTACGACCTCGCGGACGGGGACCACGTCGCGGCCGTCGGCGTCTCGCCGGGTCTCGGGCGCCGGGAGAGAACGACCCCGGCGAGCCGGTCGGATCGTCCCCGCGGGGGCGTCCGGCGCACCGACCGTCGTGGCCCTCGCCCTGCGGTACGTCTCCCCGGGGTAGCGGGAGAGGAACGGGTTTTTGACTCCCGTCGCCGATGGCGGGGCCATGGACGTCAGAATCGCCGGCAACGCGACCGAGGAGGAGGCGAGCGCGGTCGCCGCCGCCCTCGCCGAACACCTCGGCCACGAGATCACGGTGTACGTGGGCGACGCCGACGAACCGGCCGCCGTGGGCGAGCCGCCGGAACCGGCGGCCGACACGCCGCCGGCGGGCGGACGGGCCGCGACCGACGGCGCGAGCGCGGCCGACGACGACCTCGGTCCCACCGACCGCGAGCGCCGCCTCCGCGAGGAGATAGCCGACATCGAGACGGGCGGCCCGAAGAAGTACCGCGACCGCCTCGCGGACCAGGGGAAACTGTT
>CAZEIO010000120.1:0-6157 GCA_964512525.1 uncultured Halobacteriales archaeon | reverse complement strand
GCGAGGAAGCCACTCACGCCTTTGATCTCTACCGGCGAGCCGACTATCTTGCACTGGCCGTCGCCGACGGAGACGACGGTCACCGTGTACTCGTCCGTGAGGGGGTCGCGCACGTCGGCGAGTTCCTCACAGGGCAGGACGATCTGGGTGCTGTCACGGAACCGAGAGGGGTCCGTCGCCATCTACCGGATCTGGCGGCGAGACGCTCATTAATCTTTACAAATCTTGTGTCTTCGGCAAATCCGGAAGAGCCACTCGTGGGAAACGTGCCCGCCGGTCGAGCGGGGCCGGGGCGACCCGGGGCGACCCGAGCCGGGGTCCCGGCTGGGTCTCCGACCAGAACCGGGCCCTTTTCGGGCGTCGCGGGTCGAGAGCGTGACGAACACGAATGGGGCTCGAGGAAGAGATCGAGGACATCCGCGAGGAGATACGCTCGACGCCCTACAACAAGTCCACCGAGGCCCACATCGGGCGCCTGAAGGCGAAACTCGCGGAGAAGAAGGAGGAACTCGAGCGCCGCCAGCAGTCGAGTGGCGGCGGTGGCGGCTACGCCGTCGAGAAGACGGGCGACGCCACGGTCGCCCTCGTCGGCTTTCCGAGCGTCGGCAAGTCCACCCTCCTGAACGCCCTCACCAACGCCGAGAGCGAGACGGGCGCCTACGAGTTCACCACGCTCGACGTCAACCCGGGGATGCTCAAGTACAACGGGGCGAACATCCAGTTGCTCGACGTGCCCGGTCTCATCGAGGGGGCGGCCTCGGGCCGCGGCGGGGGAAAGGCGGTGCTGTCGGTCGTCCGGTCCGCGGACCTCGTGCTCTTCTTGCTCTCGCCGTTCGAGATACAGCAGTACGACCGTCTGCGGGAGGAACTCCGCGAGAACAAGGTCCGTCTCGACCAGGAGCCACCGCGCGTCTCGGTCACGCCGAAGGGAAAAGGCGGCATCGACGTCACCGCCTCTGCGGACCTCGACCTCGACGACGAGACGGTCAGGGACGTCCTCCGGGAACACGGCTACGTCAACGCCGACGTGACCATCGGCGAGGAGATGGGCGTGGACCGCCTCATCGACGGGGTGATGGACAACCGCGAGTACATCCCCTCTATCGTCGCCGTCAACAAGGCAGACCTCATCGACCGGTCGTACCTCCCGACGGTCCACGACGAACTCCGCGACCGCGGCTTGGACCCCGACGAGGTGACGTTCATCAGCGCCGAGGAGGAGAAGGGGCTCGACGCCCTTCGAGACCGCCTGTTCGAGGAACTCGGCCTCATCAGGATATACATGGACAAGCCGGGACGGGGGGTGGACCGGGAGGAACCGCTCGTCCTGCGCGAGGGAGCGACCGTCGAGGACGCGGTCCAGAAACTGGGCGGGCGCTTCCGCAAGCGGTTCCGGTTCGCCCGCATCACGGGCCCGAGTGCCGAACACGACAGCCAGCAGGTCGGACAGGACCACGTCCTCCGGGACGAGGACGTCATGAAACTCGTCCTCCGGCGGTAACGCAGCCGTGGTCGCCCTCTCGAAACGACTGGCGTCGTCTCGACTCGCCCACCGCTCGCTCTGGGCGGTGCTGTCGCTCGTCGCGATTCCGTGGACCGTCGTCTTCTACCCGGCGGGCGTTGACCTGCTTTTCCCGTGGGGCCTGGTCAACTCCGACCCGTGGCACCTCACCTCGCTGTGGAGTTTCCTCACCGTCCACACGGCCGGCGTGGGGAGTCTTCCGCCCCGGCTTCGGGCGTGGCCCGTCGCCGCTCTCTTGCTCGCCCTCGGCGTCGGGGCCGCGTCGCTGTCGGCGTGGCGACCGGCTCGCGGCGACGCACGGGTCACCGCGGGATGTCTCGCGCTCGCGGGCGCAGTCCACCTGCAGGTGACCCTCGGCCTCGCGCGGGTCGGCGAACTGTCGGTTCCGGTCGGCGCAGTACTGGCCTTCGGCGTCGCGTTGGTCGTCCTCACCCGTGGTCGGAGTGGCGACGACGGTCCGACGGACGGCCGGTAGCCGGTGGCAGCCACGGTCTTGCCGACCGACTACTCTCGACCCGTTCAGGTCGGACGACAGACCAGACGTCGGAAACGACGGGGAGAGCACCCGTCTCGGACGAAGACGGCGTCTGACGTTCCATCCGTGACCACAAAGCATATGTGATCGACAGGGGACACTTCTCACGCATCAATCCACTAGGATGGTGCAAGTGTCGAGTGCGTGGCCGGATGGCCACGATGGAGGCTGAGACACTCGGCCGGATACTTCTTTCACGCCTCCGGACCAGGCGTTATCGGTTTCTAGCCGCTGTAGCCGCATAAATCTTTGCGCACATCTAGCACGGACCCGACGACGGCATCGGGCTCTCCGCCGTCCAGTACTGTCAGCGGTCGTTCGTGCTCGTGACGTGTGTCCCGACCTGGCGATTCAGTCTCTGCCCGACCTGAACCGCTCGATTATCTCTATTACGTCCCCGTAGCCGACGGTCTGACCGCCCGTCCCGGGCACCGCTTCGCCGTTGTTGTAGAGAGTGATGGCCCGCAGGACCTCTTCGTACTGTGTCCCGTCGTCGCCGACGATGGTCTCGACGACCGACTCGCTGCCCGTCCGAACCGTGACGGTAGCAGTGGTGCCCGTCCGCAGCTCGTCGCCCGCGAGTCCGACGACGGTCAGCGTCACGCCCTCGCTCGCGTTCGCCGGGACGGCAAAGGTCAGGTCCGCGGTCACCGTCTCGTTGGCCGCCGCCCCGCCGAGCCAGTACACCGTGCGTTCGTCGCTCTGCCAGACCGTCAGAGCGCTGCCGCTGCTAGTGACGCGCCACCCGTCTGGTACGCCGCCGACCACCGCGCGGAGAGGGCTGACCGACTCGCGTGGCGTCACGGTCACCGTGACGACGCCTCGTCCTCCCGGCCGGACGCTCGCGTCACTCGCCTCCACGGAGAGGTTTCGCGAGGCGAGGCGGTCGTTGGCCACGTCCACGGTGACGTTCTCGACGGTCGTGTTCCCGCCGGCCGTCGCCCGCACCGACACGGTCCGGTTTCCGCTGCCGAGGAGGTACGACGACCGCTCGCCGACGAACACGCCACGGGCCGCGTCGAACTCGAGTGGTCGCCACCGGCCGTCGCCGACCCGGTACTCGACCGTGAGATTCTCCCGGTCGGTGCGGTCGTCAACGACCGAGGCACTCACGCCGAGGCTACCGGTGACGCTCTCGCCGGCCCGGGGTTCCAGGAACGTCACCACCGGCGGGTCGTCCTCGTCGACGACCACGGTGACGGCCGTCGTGGTCGTCTGGCCGTCGCCGTCGGTCACGCGTGCCGTGAGCGTCCGGTTGCCCGGTTCGCCGGTCGCGTTCACCGTCGCGACGAAGCCGCGGTCGGGGACGTACGTCGCCCGTCGCTCGGGCCCGTCGCCGAGGCCGACGGTCACCCGCAACTCGGACCGCGGCGTCTGGACGTCGCTCGCCGCGACGACCACCTCGACGTCACCTTCGATCCGACCCCCGGCGGCCGGCGACTGGATACTCGCTGCCGGCGGGCCCGCGTTGTTGACCGTCACCGTCACCCCGTCCGTCGCGACGTCACCCGCCTCGCGTGCGCGGACACGGACACTGATTTCGCCGTCGTCGTACCGCTGGGTCAGCCACGAGTAGGTGTACTTCGACCCGCCCTCGAACGTCATCGAGAACCAGGCGCCGTTATCTATCGAGACCTCCACTGCGGGTCTCCCGGGATCGGGGTCGTCGACGACCGCCCGGATCGTGGTCTCGCCCGTGACCGTCGCGCCCTCGCTGGGCCGTTCGAGTTCGATCCCGACGTCCGCGACGGCCTCCTCGTCCTCGCTGCCGCCGTCGCCGCTGTCGCCGTCGTCACCGCCGCCACCACCACCGTCACTGCTCCCGTCTCCAGCTCCGACTGCCTCGTCGGCCTGTATCAGGCCGTACCCCGACCGCCGGTCACGCCCGTCTGCCTCGATGTCCACGACTGCTCCCTGGAGGACCGTGCGAACGCCCGACGCCGACCGGTCGCGGCTGCCGTCTGCGAGGTCTTCGGCGAACACCAGTGCGGCGGTGCCGGCGACGAACGGCGCCGCGTAGGACGTCCCGGTCCCGGTGCTGGTGCCGCCGCCGACCGTCGTCGATGTGAGGTCCACTCCGGGCGCGGCGAGTTCGACAGCCGGCCCCTCGCTCGAGAACGTCGGGGTAGTGTCGTCGCGCCGGGTGGCGGCGACCGCGACCGCGCCGTCGTACCGGGCCGGGTACTGCACGTCGTCGGTCTCGACGTCGCCGTCGCCGGCGTTGCCCGCCGCGGCGACGACGACGGCACGGTCACTCGCCGTGTTCACTGCCTCCCGGAGGGCGTCGGAGCCACTGCTCCCGCCGATGCTCACCGACAACACCTCGGCGTCGTCGCCCGTCCCGAGCGTCTGGTCTGGGCCCTTCACCGCGGCGTCGATCCCCTCGACCAGGTCGGAGATGGTGCCGGTGTCGTCCTCGATCACCTTCACTGCGTAGATCTCGACGTTCGGGGCGACGCCGACCGGCGTCGATCCGTCCGCGGCGGCCGCGACGATCCCGGTCACGAAGGTCCCGTGTCCGTCGGTGTCTTCCGCCGTCTCGAGTCCGTAGGTCGTCTCGCTGCCGGTCGTGTCCGCCCCCCACCCCAGTTGGTCGGCGAGTTGCGGGTGGTCGGTATCGACGCCGGTGTCGACGATCGCCACGTCGACCTTCGACTGCGCGCTCGCACCCACGGCGTCGCGTGCCGCTCCCGCCTCGATGCGACGGTATCCCCACGTCGTCTCCGTCGCGGTCGTCAGCAACGATCCTCCCTCGACTGCGGTCGCTCGCGACCCGGTCGCCGTGGGCACGGGACTCGTCTCCCCGCCTCGAACACCGACGACGGAGAGGACCGGTTCGTCTCGCTCGACGCTCGCGACTCCAGAGGCGTTCCGCAGGGCCGGGACGGCCGGTTCCGGCAGCCGTGCGAACAGCACCGGCACGAGGTCAACCGTCTCGCCGCCGGTCACGGTCCCGCCGACCGACCGCACCGTCGCGGGGTCGCGGGCTCGCTCGCTCTCGAAGCGAACGACCACGTCCACGAACTCCGGCGACGCCTGTCGCTGTGCCGCCGGTTCCGGTGCAGGCTCCACGGACACGGACGGCGCTTCCGAAATTGCTCCGCCCGACTCGGCGGCAGTCCCGTCGAGAGCCAGAGCCGGACCTGTATCTAGACCCGGACTCGCCGTGCCGGCGACGGCCGGTGTGGTGACGGTCGCGAGGACGACGACGGCGACGAGCACCCGCCGAGATGTCGACTCCATGTTGTCTCACTTATCCGCCCGACGCGCAAGTGCCTCTCGGAACCTGTCTCTGCTGGTGACGGTTCACGCGAGTCTTCTCTCGATGCTGACCGCTGCGGGTTCGGCCGTGACCGAATCCCCCCGACCGAGTCGGCTGGTGCCAGTTCTCCTGACCTTCCTCGACTCCGAACCGGAGTGTAAATGAGTACCGACCAGAAAGCACACATTCTCGTTCGACGATGACACTACGGGTGTCAGAGAGTCACATTCCGCAGAGCCTGCTGGCCCGCGAGCGGCGCGCTACCGACCGTTCTGCGACGGTTCGGGCCGTATGACGGTTACAGAAAATATTTAAATCATGGATGTGAGGAACAACTGTGACCTCGCCTAATGGAGGCTGAGACAAAACATGGAAAAAACATACGCGAGAACCGTTGTACACGTGGATTTCGGCCCGCGTGTCACAGACGACCCCCCACACACAACAACAGAGGTGATCGGACAACATGAGTCGGAGTAGAGTAGAACAGTTCGGCGCAGTAGTCTTCTCTGTGCTAATGATGACGTCGATGTTCGTCGGCGTTATCACAATCGGTACACAAGGCTTCGGAAATAGCAGTGGTGTTGCTTCGGCTACCGCGCAAAGCATAAGCAACGCTGATCTCGATGATGTGGTTGTAGGCCAAGACAATACTGGCCAAGCCGTTTCGGTTGACATCAACGTGACTGCTGGTAATTCGGATCTCATCAGGTTGAATTACAGTCAGGCGGTCACAGCTGGTGTCACGATCAATAATGTGAAGAATGCTTCTTCCAGTAATAGTAACATAGCGGTCACTAACCTGTCCGTCTCTGGAGACAGCATTTACTTCAACATC
>CAZEIO010000119.1:0-6210 GCA_964512525.1 uncultured Halobacteriales archaeon | reverse complement strand
GCTGATGCTCACCAATCCCAACACGCTGGGGCTGTTCGAGCGCGACATCGAGACGGTCGCGGAGATGGTCCACGACGTCGGGGGACTTCTCTACTACGACGGCGCGAACCTGAACGCGCTCCTCGGTCGCGCCCGGCCGGGCGACATGGGCTTCGACGTGATGCACTACAACGTCCACAAGACGTTCGCGACGCCACACGGCGGCGGCGGTCCCGGCGCCGGTCCGGTCGGCGTCGTTGACGAACTCCAGCCGTTCCTGCCCGCTCCTCACGTCCGCGAACGCGACGGCGAACTCGAGCGGTACGACCCGGAACACTCCATCGGTCGCGTCCACGGCTTCGAGGGGAACTGGGTCGTCCTCCTGAAGGCACTCGCCTACCTCAAGCGTCTCGGCGACGAGGGACTCCGGGACGCCTCCGCGAAGGCGGTGCTCAACGCGAACTACCTCGCGGAGCAGATAGACTACGACGTGCCGTACGGCCCGTTCCACCACGAGTTCGTCGCCAGCGCGGGCGACCGCGACGCCGCCGACGTGGCGAAGCGGATGCTCGACTACGGCGTCCACCCACCGACGACCAAGTGGCCGGAGACGGTCTCCGAGGCGCTGATGACCGAACCCACCGAGGCCGAGAGCCGAGAGACGCTCGATACGCTGGCACGAGCGTTCGACGCCGTGGCCGGGGACGGCGACGACCGCCTCGCCACCGCGCCGGAGCGTACTGCCGCCGGACGGATCGACCAGACCGCCGCCGCCCGCGACCTCCGCCTGTCGTGGCGGTCGCTCGGCCTCGACGCCGACGACGCCGACTGACGACACCTCCGTCAGATAACTTCTACTTACCCGGTTTCCGACCGTAACGTTATACTCGACCGGAACCTACCGTCTCGCGTGACCGAGGAACAACTCGAGGTCTGGTGTGCCGGCGAGGAGTGGTGTCCGGTGACCTCGACCGCGACGCTCATCGGAAAGAAGTGGCACCCCGTCATCGTGGACCGACTCCTCACGAGCGGTCCCCTCGGGTTCAACGCGCTCAAAGAGCACGTGGACGGCGTCTCCAGCAAGGTACTCTCCGACAGCCTCGAAGACATGGAGTCGAAGCGTCTCGTGGACCGCGAAATCGTGAACGAGAAGCCGTTCCGCGTCGAGTACTCGCTGACCGACCGCGGCGAGTCGCTCGAACCCGTCATCGAGGAGATGCGCGAGTGGGGCCGAGAGTTCCTCGCGCCCGCCGAGGACCGGGACGCCTCTATCGCCTGATCGGTCCGGTTCCAACACGCCGCGACTCAGAACTCCCCGAGTCGGGACTGCCCGTCGCCGCCGTCGTCGCCGCTCGCCCCGGCGAGTTCGGCCGCCGTCGCGATGGCGTCTTCGAACGGCTCCCGCTGTGATCCGTCGTACAGCGTCGCGGCCGGGTGGACCGACACCACGACGCGATAGGACCGGTCGCCGACGCGGGCCTCCCGCACCTCGCCCGCCGCCGTGGTCACCTGCACCGACTCGCCGAGCAGGTGTTCGGCGGGCACCTTCCCGAGGGTAACGACCACCTCGGGATCGACGGCCGCGAGTTCCCGTTCGAGGTACGACCGGCAGTTCGCCAGCTCTTCGGTCTTCGGGTCGCGGTTCTCCGGCGGCCGACAGCGCACGCTGTTGACGATGCGCACCGCCTCGCGACCGGGACCGGCGGCCGCGAGCACCTCGTCGAGGACGGTGCCGCTCCGCCCGACGAACGGCCGCCCCTCGAGGTCCTCCTGTTGCCCCGGTGCCTCCCCGACGAGACAGAGGTCGGCGTCCTCGGGGCCGTCGCCGTTGACGATCCGACTGCGGCACTCGACGAGGGCGGGACAGCGCTCGCAGGCGACCACGTCCACTCCGTCCGTCTCCTCCATGACCGTCCGTGTGTCCCGTCCGACAAAAGTGGTCGCGGTAGGCGCCCGTCACCCGTCGTGGTCCCCGCACGCCCGAGCCGCTACTCGCTCTCGTCGGTCGCCCTCTGGTCGGGACGGACCCCGTCTGCGGCCCGCGCCAGCAGTCGCGCCACGCGGAGTGGTTCTGGCCGGCCGCCCTCGGGCGTGAACGCACGGACGACCCGGCGGGCGCGGTCGTCTTCCACGCCCACGGCGCGGACGTAGGCGCGACCGTGGTCCAGTTCGACCGGCACGCGACGGGGCTGGTCGCGGTAGGTCGCTAGCCGGCGGTCCAGCGCGTCGCCATCGAACGCTTCCCGGAGTGGTCGTTCGAGACCGCTACTCTCCTCGAAGGTGACCGAGAGCACCGGCCGCTCGACCGCATCGTGGACGGCCTGGAGGTCGAGGACGTTGTACCACGAGAGCGCGAGACCGGCCACGAGGACGTAGCGGACGTCCTCGCGGTCGAGGCGGTCGTAGCAGTCCACGACGGCCGTCGTGGCGTCGGTCCCGCCGACGGTGGCCCGCGAGAACGAGAAGCCGTCCGCGACGCGGGAGGCGCGGACGACGGCGCCGGCGACGGTGCTGTGGGTGTCGTCGCGGCGGAAGGATTCGGCGACGCCCAGCGCGCGGACGCCGGACTTCACCGGTCGGTCACCCGAACCGAGGCGTCAGGACGCCTCGTCGGTGTCCTTGATGTCGCCGAGGCGGTCGATGAGTTCGTCGTTCGAGGCACCGATCTCGTACTCCACGTCGCCGTCGTGGTCGCTCTCCTGGGTCGTTACGCCGTCGTCCTCGTCGAGGTCCGTCTCTATCTCCTGGTTTTCCTGTTCGGACTCGTCGTAGCTCCCGAACCCCATACGCGGCCATGTTAGGGCTTGACAGGAATAAATCACACGGGGCGGCCGAAGCGCCCGGATCCCGACGGCCGCCGGCGCCGCGTCGGGGGGCTCTCTCCCGTGACAGTCTTCGAAGCGCCGGACTCTTGCTCGCGGCCCGCCCAGCGAGAGCATGGACGTCATCGAGGTCACGGAGAGTGCCGAACGGTTCACCTGCAACGCGTGGCTCGTCGCCGGCGAGGTCACGACGCTCGTGGACGCCGGCCAGATGCCGGGGGTCGTCGGCGTGATAGCGGACCACGTGGCGACGCTCGACCGCGTCGTCCTGACGCACGGGCACGGCGACCACGTCGGCGAACTGGCGAACGTCCTCGACGCCTTCGACCCCGAACTCCACGCCTACGCGGACCGCCCTGGCCGGACGCACGCCCTCACCGACGGCGACGAGGTGGCGGTCGGCGACCGAACGTACGAGGTCGTCCACTCGCCGGGCCACGCCGACGACCACGTCGCCCTCGTCGGCGACCGGGCGCTGTTCTCCGGCGACGTCGTCGTCTACAACGACGGCGCCTTCGACGACGGCAGTTTCGGCCGCACGGACGCGGCCGGGCAGTCCCGCGAGCGTCTCGTCGAGAGCATCGAGCGCATCGCCGCCCGCACTCCCGAGACGGTTGACCGCCTCTACGCCGGCCACGGCGACGCCTTCGAGGGCGACGTCCGCGCCGTCCTCGAGCGTGCGCTCGAGCGAGCGCGGCGCTTCGAGCCGAAGTACCCCGACGAGTAGGGCTCACAACGCTCAGGCAGCATCGTCGGGGTCCACCCCGTCCCCGGCACCTGTCTCGCTCGCCGCCGCCGCCGGTTCGTCTCCACCTTCGCCCCCGTCGTCGTCGTCCTCGTCGGCGAGGTAGTCCGCCTGGACCGCGACGACCTCGGCGGAGTCCGCACACGCGGCGTAGCGACGCAGGGGCTCCGCGTTCAGCTCGAGGAACGTCTCGCCCCACGTGAACTTCGAGAGAATCGCGGCGGCGCGGTCGGGGTGGCCGAGGATGCAGAGGGCGCCCGCGAGGGCCTCCACCGTGGTCAACTGGAAGGGCCGGCCGTGGTTCACCGGGTTCGCGGCGACGAGGAAGGGCAGTGCCCGCGCTGGTCCCGAGAGCGAGAACGCCCCGGGGTCGGCCGAGCGCCACGAGCAGTCGAGCGCGACCAGTCGCGCCGGGTCGTCGGCCGGCGAGAGCGCCCGCTCGGCGTGCGGGTCGAGAACGAGTCCGTGCGGCGTCGCCCGGTCCGACCGGTGGAGCGCCGCGAGGTCGAAGCGAGCGAGTTTCCGGGCCGTGCACTTCTCGGGGTCGTCGTCGCCGACGTAGCGCACGTGCAGTTCCGGCGGCACGACCGCCGATAGTCACCGCTCGCGCTAAAGTCTGCGCCTCCGGCCCGCGTCAGCCGGCCCCGACGACGGCGGCGTAGAGGCGGTCGAGGTCCGTGAGGCAGGCGTCGAACGCCGCGAGGTCCGGTCGCTCGCCCGGCGTCTCGGCGTCGAGTGCCGGAAAGAGCGCCCCGAAGAAGGCCTCGAGCGCCGCCCGCAGGTCCGCGTACGTCGTCCGCACCGTGGTACCGTGCAGCGCCAGTTCCAGCGTCTGCTCCTCGTGGCCGTCGCCCTCGTCGGTCACGCGGAGCGTCGCGCCGAGGAAGTCGGGGTGGGTCGTGCGCTCCAGGCGCGCGAGGTCGTACAGGCGGAGGAAGGTGTGCACCGAGTCGTAGCTGGCGAGGACCGGGTCGCCGGTCCCGTCGGCGGCGTACAGCGCGTAGTCCACCTGGTCGGAGGGGCCGAAGCGGGCCTGGTTCCAGCCGCCGGCGACGGAGCGGAGTTCGAGACTGACCACGCCGGTTCTCGGACGGCGAGACCCCTTAACCCACGCGGCGGACGCTACTCGTGGACCGCCTCGCCGCTGTCTAGACGCTCCGCTATCTGGTAGGTCTGTTCGGCCTCGCGCCGCGTCGGGAAGTGTGCGGCCATGTACCGGGCGGGGGCGGTCATCGCGACGCGTCGCTCCCGGTCGGTCTCGGCGCGGTCGAACTGTGCGAGACCCGTCTCGACGGCCTGCAGGGTGTGGAAGCCGGCGTCCTCGCGGAGCAGTCCCTCGCCGAACGTGGCCCGCAGGTCGGCCGGGTCGCCGCCCGCGTCGAAGAACCCGCCGACGAGTTCGTTCGCGCGGTTCTCGCCGCCCTCGCGGTCGAAGACGTCGAGCAGTTCCGCCCGGACGGCGTCGGGGTCGGGGTCGCCGTCGGTCGCGCCGGGGTCGGGGACCGGCGCGGGCGGGGAGTTGAGGAAGCGGTCGAGATACACGTTCAGTGCGGCGTCGAACACGCCGCGGTAGAGTTCCGGGGCGTCCACGCGGTGGGCGGCCTGCCGGACGCCGTTCGCGTAGGTGAACGTGTGGTGGACCGTGTTCCAGTCCGAGAACTCGTTGGTGGTGCCGAAGCGGGCGACCCGCGTCGCCGCCGCGTGACAGACGCGGTCTGCGAGGCCCGCCGGGCGAGCGCCGTCTTCGACCGCTCCCACGAGGGCGTCCACGATGGCCGCCGGGTCTTCGCCGAGGAGCGTCTCGTCGAACTCCGCCGGCGGGGTCCAGCCGCCGTCGCCGCGAGCCGCCCTGACCGCCGGCCCGTCCTCGGCGAGGTGGGTGTCGCCGCCCGCGCCGGGACCGGCGATCCCGAGGTCTTCGTAGGCGTCGAACAGCAGTGCCGCGAGGTCCACCGGCTGGCGCCACGACGAGAGTTCCTCGCTGCGCTCGGCGCCGGTCAGCCGCGGCACGAGGCTGGCGAGGACGTCTGCGGCGTCGCCCCAGCCGACGCGGTCCAGCGTCTCGACGGCCTTGTTGACGAAGTCGAGGCTGTGGCCCGCGTCGAGGTACACGTGGTCGGTGGCGGCCGCGAACAGTGCCCGCTCGACCACGTCGCGGTCGCACTCGGCGACGAGGGTGCGGAGGACGCGTTCGGCCCCGTCGCGGTCCCGCACCTCCACGTTGTCACGGAACCACCGGGTGAGCCGGGCGGGGTCGGCCGCCTCGACGTCGAAGGCGGGCTGGTCGAACCGTGGCGGCTGGTCGGCGCAGTCGCTCGCGACGTGGCGTAGCCCGGTGTACAGCGCCCGTCGCTGGTCCTGCGGGGCGAGGTCGTCGAGCACGTTCGCCATGCAGGCGAGGATGGTCAGGCCGGAGGACCAGCCGTCGTCGCGGTAGCGGGTGCCGAAGCGGACGCCCTCGCTCACGGGGTACTCGGGGCCGACACCCGCCTTCTCGAGTCCGATGACGCTCTTTGCCACGACCAGCCGTAGGTTCTCCTCCATGCCGGTCTCCAGGCGCTCGGTCCAGCGCTCGACCGGGTCGCGCTCGTCGGTCGGTGCCGGGTCCACGAACACCTCGCCGTCGCGGACGACGACCGGGTACTGGCGGACGTCGTCGGCCCA
>CAZEIO010000118.1:2044-6232 GCA_964512525.1 uncultured Halobacteriales archaeon | reverse complement strand
ATCCTACGGGCTTGCGGAGCCTGTGACCGGAGTTCAAATCTCCGTCAGGACGCTTCTCGGCGACGCCCCGAACGCAGTGAGCGACCTCGCCGGAGAACCGTCCCGGTGATTCGAGCAGACCAGCGAGTCCGCGCAGTCGAGGCCACCGAGACGAGCGGGACCCTCTGGGCGAGTTCAAATCTCCGTCAGGACGCTTCTCGGGGATGCTCTCTCGTGAGTGTGGCGAGCGACGCGACCACCGGAGTTAACACGACCTCTCCCGTTCGGCCCTGACGATGGCCGACGACGCCACGGAGGGGCCGAGTCTCCTCGACAGTCTCCTCGGTCGTGCCGGGTTGCGAGAGCGGATCGACGAACTCGAGACCGAACTCGCGACCGTCCGGGAGGAGCGTGACTCCCTGGAACGCCGACTCGACGCCGAGAGCGAGCGTCGGGCCGACGCCGTCACGGCCCGGCAGGACGCCGAGGAGCGCGTCAACCGGCTGGAGGACCGCGTGGCCCAACTGGAGGGCGAACTCGAACGCGAACGCGACGACGACGCCGGCGACCTCGACTTCCGCGGCGTCGAGCGACTCGGTCCCCGCGAAGTCGAATCGCTACTCGACACCCTCGAGAGCGTGGCGACCGGTCCAGAGGGCGCACTGACGGCGACGGTCGGCGTGGCCGAGACGGGCGGCGGCGCACCGGACCTGCCCGACGCCGTCGAGTCCGCCTTCGGGGAGCGGGCGCGACTCCTGACGCGGGCGGCACCCTGCGTCGCGGTGACCGACGACCACGGCGTCGTGAGTGCGGCGCTGTCGCCGCCGGTGCCGCCGTCGCCGCGGGTGGAGTGGAGCGACGGCTTCGCGCTGGAGCGGTCGAACTACGTGCCGACGGGCGAGTACACGCTCGCGGTCGTGCGGGCGGACGTCTTCGCGGTCGGCGAGTACGACGGCCGCGAGCGAGTCGCCGCCGAGAGCGTCCGGACGGAGGTCAAGAGCGACCACTCGAAGGGAGGGTTCTCGCAGTCGCGGTTCGAGCGGCTGCGCGACGAGCAGATCGAGGCTCACCTCGACCGCTGCCGGGAGGCACTCGCGGGACGCGACCACGGCCCGCTCTACCTCGTCGGCGACCGCGCGGCGGTGGACGCCCTCGCGGAGACCGAGGCACCCGCGGCGACGGCGGCCGTGGACGCGACCGGCGACCCAGAGGACGCACTCGACGCCGCGTTCGAGGCCTTCTGGACGACGCGACTCTCGCTCGTCTAGCCCGGACCACGACGCCCTCGCCGCCGACCACACCCTTATACCGGGACCCACCGACGGGACGGCCATGACAGCAGAGCGCATCGCCGTCCTCGCTCACGGGAAGTTCCCCGACCGCGCGAAGACGGCCGTCGGTCTCCTCCGGTACGGCGACCGCGAGGTCGTCGGCGTCCTCGACCGCGACGGTAGCGGCCGCGTCGCCGACCACGTCTCGGACGTCCAGGACGCGCCGATCTATCCCGACTGCGAGGCACTTCTGGCCGACCGCGGGCCCGCCGCGGCCGACACCCTCGTGATCGGTATCGCCCCCATCGGCGGCGGCTTCGACGAGTCGTGGCGACCGGACGTCCGCCGGGCACTCGAGGCGGGGTGGAACGTCGAGGCGGGCCTGCACTACCGGCTGAACGGCGACCCGGAGTTCGTCGAGATGGCCGACGAACGCGGGTGTGAACTCCGGGACGTGCGGGAACCGCCGGCAGACCTCACCGTCGCCGAGGGCGTCGCGGACGAGGTGGGACCGCGCGTCGTCCTGACCGTCGGCACCGACTGCTCCGTCGGCAAGATGACGACGACGATGGAACTCGTCGCCGCGGCCCGCGAGCGAGGGGTGGACGCCCGCGCGGTGCCGACCGGCCAGACCGGCATCATGGTCGAGGGGTGGGGCATCGCCGTGGACCGCGTCGTCAGCGACTTCACCGCCGGTGCCGTCGAGCGACTGGTCCGTGCTGGGGCGGGCGAGCGACCGCGCGACCGACCCGGAGACGAACCGCTTGATCCCCCCGACGAACCGGACCTGCTCGTCGTCGAGGGGCAGGGGTCCATCGTCCACCCGGCGTACTCGGCGGTCACCTGTGGCATCCTCCACGGGGCGATGGCAGACGGGCTCGTCCTCTGTCACCGCGCGGGCCGCGAGGCGGTCCACGGCTACGAGGACACCCGCCTGCCGGCACCCGAGGAGTACGTGCGCCTCTACCGGTCACTCGCCGCGCCGGTCCACGAGACGACCGTCGTCGGGGGCGCCGTCAACACCAGCGGGTTCGACGACGACGGGGCACGAGCGGCCGTGGACTCGTTCGCGACGGCCATCGACGCGCCCGCGGTGGACCCCGTCCGCGGTGACGCCGGCGACCTCGTGGAGGCGGTCCGATGAACGCACGCACCGAGCGAGTGGCGCTCGACCTCGCGAACCCGTTCGGCATCGCCCGTGGGACGACGGTCACCGCCGAGAACGTCCTCGTCGAACTGAGCGCCGGCGGCGAGACGGGCGTCGGTGCCGCCGCGCCGGCGGCTCACTACGGCGAGACCGCCGACACCGTCGAGGCGGTGTTGCCGGACCTCCTCGCGGCGGTCGCCGACCGCAATCCCCTCGCACTGCGGGCCATCGAGGAGGACCTCGCGGGCGTCGTCCGCGGCAACCCCGCGGCGCGGGCGGGTGTCAGTATCGCCGCACACGACCTCGCCGCGAAGCACCTCGACCAGCCGCTGTACCGCCTCTGGGGACTCGACCCCGCGAGCGCCGACGTACCCCGGAGTTCGTTCACCGTCGGCATCGGCGACCCGACGGAGATGGCCGACCGGGCGAGTGCGGCCGCCGACGCCGGCTTCGCGGTGCTGAAGGTGAAGTTGCGCGGCGACCGCGAGACGGACGCCGAGGCGGTCGCCGCGGTCCGCGAGGCCGCACCGGACCTGCGCGTCCGCGTGGACGCGAACGAGGCCTTCGGACCGAGAGACGCCGTCGCCGTCGCCGAGGCCGTCGAACCCCACGACGTGGAGTTCGTCGAGCAACCGGTGCCGGCCGAGAACCACGACGGCCTCCGATTCGTCCACGACCACTCGCCGCTGCCGGTCGCACTCGACGAGTCCTGTCTGGTCGCGGGCGACGTGCCCCAGGTGGCCGACGCCGCCGACGTGGTGGTGCTCAAGCTGATGAAGACGGGCGGACCGGCCGCGGCACTCGACGCCATCGCGACGGCGCGGGCACACGGACTCGAGGTGATGCTCGGCTGCATGGTCGAGTCCTCGGCGGGCATCGCCGCCGCGGCCCACCTCGCGCCGCTGGTGGACTACGCCGACCTCGACGGAGCCCTGTTGCTGGCCGAGGACGCCGACCCGTTCGACGGCGTCGTGACCGACGACGGCACCATCGACCTCGAGAGCGTGGACCGTGGTCTCGGGGTGACGCGGCGGTAGCGACCGCGGGAGTTTAGGTCGCCGCCCCGCGGAGGAGAGACGTGACTCGAGACGGTCACGACGACGACGGCGAGGGGGGACACGAGCGCAGTCCGGGCGACGATGGTGGAGACGGAGACGGGAACGGGCCCGGGGACGAGACGAGCGACGGGCACGACCACGGCGACGACGCGGAACGCGCTGACCACGCCCACCACAGGGAGGGTCCGTCGTCGGTCTCGTTCGCGGTCGTGACGGTGTCCTCCACGCGGACGCTCGCGGAGGACGCCGCCGGCGACGCCGTCGTCGCGGCGGTCGAGGACGCCGGCGACGAGGTGGCGGTCCGCGAACTCGTGACGGACGACTTAGACGGCGTGCAGTCGACGGTCTCTCGCGTCGCCGACCGGGCAGACGTGGACGCGGTCGTCACCCTCGGCGGGACGGGCGTGACGCCGGACGACGTGACCGTCGAGGCGGTGCGACCGCTGTTCGCCAAGGAACTGCCGGGCTTCGGCGAACTGTTCCGCTCGCTGTCCCGCGAGGAGGTCGGCACGGCCACCGTCGCGTCGCGGGCGACGGCGGGTATCGTCGGCGATACGCCCGTGTTCTCCCTGCCGGGCAGCGAGGCGGCCGCTCGCCTCGGGGTCCGAGAGATAGTCCTCGCGGAGGCGGCACACCTCGTCGGTCTCGCCGGGCGATAGGAGGGCGGTGGAGCGACGGGTGGACGCCCGGAGTGGACGGCGATCGTTGGTCCGGGAACCGCCGTGGGGGTGGC
>CAZEIO010000118.1:0-1944 GCA_964512525.1 uncultured Halobacteriales archaeon | reverse complement strand
GGGGAATCGGTGGTGGTGGGGAGAGACGGTGGCGCCGGGGTCAACGCTGGATCACGCGTCGGGCCGGTGGTGGTGGTGGGGATGGCGCCGTCTGCCCGGCACGTGCACGACCCACGCCCGGACCGTAGGGAGTTGGCCGCGGGCTGACACCGTGCCGCCACGAGGGCGGGAGGCGTTCGGTCGGTCACGCTGACCCCGTCGTGACCCTCGGAGGAGAGTCACTTCAACCGTCCCGACCGTCACCGCCGATTGTCGGCGCTTCAAGCCAATTAAATTGATTTTATCGGCCGCGAGATCGGCAGTAGAGCGGCTCTCACTCCAGTTTCGGTCTCACCGGTGAACGGTCGCAAGGTACAAGTGGAAGTGCCGGGCCGAACGCGCCGACAACTCCGGTCAACTGTCCGAAAGTCGAATCCATGGCTACGGCCCCTGAAGTGTCTCTTCTCCCATCGACCGACCGCGATGTCGGAACGCACTCGCACACGGCGCGGCGTGCTTCGAGGTATCGGCGCGGCCGCGGCCACGGCCACGGCGGCGGTCGCCGGCACCGGACTCGCGGCCGGCAAGGAGGACTGGCGGTCGGTCGAGTCCCCCGCGGACGTGACGCTGTACGATGTCGAGTACACCGCCGCCGGCGCGTACGCGGTCGGTGGCGGCGGGACGGTCCTCGAACGGACGAGCGACGGCTGGCGGGTCGAACTCCGCGGCGGGCCCACCGGCAACGGCAACGACCTCTACGGCGCGGACGTCACCGACGACGGCGAGCGCCTCTGGTTCGTCGGCGCGAGCGGTGCCATCGGCGAGTACGACGTGCGCACCGGCGACCTCACGGACCACTCCGCCCCGAACGACGTGACGAACAACTTCAACGACGTGAGCGTCACGGGCGACGCGGGCGCGGCGAACGTGTACGTCGCCGGCGACTCCGGGAAAATATACTACTCGTTCGAGGACGGCGAGACCGGCAGCTGGAACTCCGTCACTCCCGGCTCGGGGTCGAACGTCAACGCCATCGACTTCCACGGCGACCGGGCCGGCCACGCCGTGGACGGCAACAAGACGGTCTTCGTCACCGACGACGGCACGACGTGGGACAAACTCGGCATCGAGGACGCCGACTACAACTTCTACGGCGTGGACTCCGACGGCTTCGACGACGTCTGGGTGTCCGGCGGCGGCGGGTCGATCTACCGCTGGAACGGTTCCGAGTGGCGACGGTCGGATCTCGGCGACGCCTCACTGCGCGACGTCGAGGTCACGGACGACGACGGCGACGGCGTCACCGTCGGCGGCGGCGGCGCGGCGTTCGACCTCGGCGGCGGTGAGTGGACGCAGACCGAGACGCCGACCGGCGCGAACCTGAAGGCCGTCGTCCGGGGCACGACCGACGTCGCCGTCGGCGCGAGCGGCACGATCCTCGAGCGGTAGGCCGGAGCCTTTCCCTCGTCGGCCGCACCCACCTACGCCGCCTCGTCCTCGCCCCGTCGGACGAGTTCCTCGACGACGGTCGCCGGGTCGAGGAGCGCCGGGTCCACCGAGAGGTCCACCGACGGCGTGGCGAACTCCGGGACGGCGTCGTCGGTGTAGAAGACCACGCGCACGTCGGAGTTGACGCGACGGGTGACCGGGACGGCACTCGCCTCGCCGACGTCGGTGAACACGACCGTGTGGGCGTCGGCGACGCCGGCCGTCTCGAGTTCGTCGCGGACGGCGACCCCCTGGACGCGGCCCACCTCGACGCCGTGGTCCTCGAACGCCGCGACCAGGCCGCGTGACGGACCGACGACCACGACCCTCATTCGTACTCGATGGTCGCGGGTGGCTTGTGGGTCACGTCGTACAGTACGCGGGCCACCTCGGGGTTCTCCCCGGTGATGCGTGACTGGATGCGCTGGAGCGTCTCCCAGTCGATCTCCTGTGCGCGGGCGGTCATGCCGTCGCGGG
>CAZEIO010000117.1:0-6285 GCA_964512525.1 uncultured Halobacteriales archaeon | reverse complement strand
CGAACGCCCCCAGCGGGACGTCCTCGTGCCCGGCGAGCGCTCGCCGCACCCGCTCCGGCGACCACCCGCAGGGCGCGAGGACGGACGCCGCCGCCCGGTGCAGTCGCTCGCGGTAGTGGGCCGTATCGACGTCGCCGGGCGAAACCGCCTCGTCGGCGAGACGCACCCGGTCGCGGTCGCGGCGGTCGTCTGCCACGACGACGTACGCGACGCGCTGACCGGGGGCCCGTGGCCGGCCGTTCGCCCGCGCCCGCTCCAGGGCGGCGACGGTTCGGGTGGACTGGCGGTACTCCTCGGCGCGCCGCGAGACGCGGACGGTCGTCGCCAGTTCCGCCGGCGAGACGTCGCCACGCTCTAGTCGGGCGACCGCCGCGCGGAGGCGGTCCACGACCGCCGCCGGGTCGCGCGTCTCGTCGAAGACCCGTATCAGGGCTCGCTGTACGCTCGCGACGAAGGCCGGCGTGTCGTCCTGCCGGCACTCCAGACCGCGAATCTTGTAGGCGTCCGCGGGGTCGCCGTCGGCGGGGTCGGCGTCCACCCGGCGGCCGAAGTACCGCGTCAGCGCCCCGGAGCGGCCGTCGCGGGTGGGACAGAAGGCCACCCACTCGAAGGCCCGTTCGTACTCCAGGCGGATGCCGACGGCCTCGCTCACCCGCTCGCAGAGCGTCTCGAGAGGCACTCGGTCGCCGGCGGCGGGCGTCACCCACAGCGAATCGACGATGCCGTGGACGACGCGCCAGCCGTTGGCCTCCAGCCGCTCTTTCGCGTCCAGCAGAATCTCGCGGGCGACGGCGTTGATGACCTCGTGACACTCGATGCGGCCGTACTTCGCGTTCGAGAAGCCCTGATAGCCGAAACAGGAGACGAGGATCCACTTCAGCGCCGACGAGCGACCCTCCAAGACGGCGCGGCGGTCCGGGTCGTCGGTCCGGTCGAGGGCCGCCTTTACCCGCTCGCGGGCCCGGACGAGCGGCTCGAGGACGGCCGGCAGGAAGCCCGGGTCGTCACAGACCGAGTAGTCCAGTCCCGGCACGTCCGCGCGGTCGTGGCAGTCACACCGCACCGTCTCCGGGCTGACGTTGTGTTCGACGATGACGTTCGGGTACAGTGAGGCGAAGTCCACCTCGTGAACGTTCGCGTGGACGCCGACGTCGGGCGCGAGCGTGACGCCGCCGCGGTCGGCGTCGTGCAGCGTCGCCATCGACTTGAACCGCTCGTGGCGCCACGCCCGCCACGGGACGAGGACGTCGCGCCTACGGGCCTCGCGAATCTGGATCGCCGTCAGTACGTTGCCGATGGAGGCCCGCGCCAGTTCCTGCAGCGGCTTGCGCGACCGCCGGACGAGGTCGAGACAGCCGGCGAGGTTCGTCTCCTCGAGAAAGAACGTGTTGCACTCGTCCACCAGCACGCGGCCGGGAACGCCGTACCGCGCCGGCGAGTGCCCGACGCGACCGTAACTCTCGTACGTCGAGGCGGTCGCCCGCTGTCGGTAGCCGGGACGGCGACCGAGGTGGAACCGCTCGTGGCCGACACGGTCGGCCGTCTCGAACAGGGCGGGAACCACGCCGGCGCGGTTCAGTCGGAGGACGTCCGGGTCCGTCTCGCGCAGGTGGGCGTGGACCGTCTCGACGACGTCTCGCGGGTCGCCAGCGACCGACTCGGACTCGCTCGCCTCGGCCCCGTCGGCGGTGACTTCGACGGACGATACCGGCGGTGTCTCGTCGGGCGGTACGGAGAGTGAACAGATACGGAGTGGCCGGGTCACCGACGAGTCGCGGGTCGCGTCGTCCCGGGCGGCGTCGGCGGTCGGCCCCGCGAGCGCCCGGGGACAGGACGGCGTCGGGTCGCGGTCGGTGTCGAGACAGACGCGGAACTCCGGCGAGAGGTCCACGTCGAAACAGCGGTAGGTGCCGGGCGCCGCCCACGACCTGACCGCCTGCGCGACGGACTGCACTGCCGCGACGTCAGTCGCGTCCACGCGGAGCGTCGGTTCCGGGTCGTGTTCGAACGCCCGGCGGTGGCACTCGACGGCCGTCGCGACGACGTCCGGGTGGGCGTCGAGGTGGGCTGCGGCGGTGCCGAGCAGTCGCTCGCGGCCGCCGTCGCTGATGGCGTGGTCCGCGGGCGGACCGCCGGCGGCGACGTACAGCGTCGGGCGGTAGTCCGCGAGACGCTCCGCGGCGGCACCGTCGGCGGTGAACGACCACACCCGGGGGCCGTCGTCTGGGGACTGGAAATCGACTGTAAATGCCATCGTCACTCCGGGCGGTGGTCGCCGGTGCGGTCGGTCTCGTCGCTGGTCGCCGGTCCAGCGGTCGGGTCACGAGTGGTCGTCGCGTCGGCCGCGTCCAGCGCCCGTTCGTCGAGGGCGGTCTCGAGGTGGGCGACGCGCTCCGCGAGGGCCGCCCGCTGGCGCTCCTGTGCGAGGGCGACGGAGACGAGGAGCGCGATCGTTGGGTCCTCGTGGTTCAGGTAGCCGGCGGCGTCGGCGTGGTCGCGGGCGTACTCGAACAGGCGGTCGAAGTGTGGGCGGTCGCGCCGCCGGAGCGCCCGCCGGTAGTCGCCCCAGTCGCGTTCGAGTGCCGCCACCACGTCGCGGTAGGTTGGGTTCGTGCGGCCCATCGGTCACCGCCGGACTGCGTCGGCAAGTGGTCGAGACGGTGCGAGAGCGTAGCGGGTCGGCGTCGAGTGCATCGTCGGTGGCACGTCGAACTGACGGAGGGGAACGAGCATGAGGCTGACCGGGTCGAGACCGATACGGCCGATAGCGCCCGGGAACGGGACCCGTCAACCACGGGACCGTCTCACCCCGAGTGAGCACCTAGTTCACTGGCCGTCCAATTGGGGCGGCACGACCGACGGCGACGGAGCCATCGACTACGGCCAGTACGAACGGGGCGACGCCTGGCTGACGCTGGTCGCCGAGCGGTTCGTGGACGACGACCCCCGTGACGGTCGTGGGATCGCAAACGGCGACCGCTTCGCGGTCGATCACTACGACGCGGTCGTCCGCTCCGCCGCCGTCGATCCCGAACGGCTCCGCGGAGCAGTCCCGGCGAGGAACTGGCGACGGTCAGTTCGTCGTCTCTGTCCGTGCCGTCTCCGTCTGCGTCTGCGTGCCCGTGTCGCGGGTCTCCCGCCGCTCCTCGATGACTTTCCCGGCGGCGAGGCCGGCGTGTTTCACCGCCTCGACGGCGTGTTCGACCGCCGTGATGGCTTCGTCTTTGGCCTCGGCGACGTCCTCGGTCGCGGCCTCGTCGTCGTCCTCGGCCTCGGCGAGTGCCGCCTCGGCGTCGTCGGCGTCGTCGGACACCGTTTCTTCAGTCTCTTCTGTCTCTTCGGCGGCTCCCCGGCGTCGGAACTTCCGGAGCGTGACGGCGGCGACGACCGTCCCGGCGATGGCGAGAAGCGCTGTCTTCGATTTTCCCATGTGGATAGTTAGTGAGATGACGTATAAGGCTGTTTACTGGGAGCGACGCGGTGGGAGGGACGCGAGACGACCACGACGAGCAATTAAGTGCGCGCCCGGTGGAACTGTGAGACCGTGAGTTACGAGACGATACTCGTCGCCACGGACGGGAGCAGGCGGACCGACCGGGCCATCGCCCACGCCGTCGGTCTCGCGGAGCGCTGCGGGGCGACGCTACACGCCCTGTCGGTCGTTGACCTCCAGTCACTGAGTTTCGACGAGGAGGGATTCTCGACCGACGAACGGACGCGACGAACCCTCGAGCGGTTCGCGACCGACGCGGTGGAGACAGTCGAGGTCCGCGCCGACGGCCGGGGCGTGGAGACGGTCACCGCCGTCCGTAGCGGGTCGCCCGCGGCGGAGGTCCGCCGGTACGCGAGAGAGGAAGCCGCCGACATCGTCGTGGTGGGCACACGGGGACGACGCGGCATCCAGCGCCGACTCCTCGGCAGCGTCGCCGGACGGGTGCTCGCGCGGTCACCCTGTCCCGTGCTGACGGCACGGGCCGCGCCGTCCCGGGAGGCCGACGCCGCGTCGCCGGTGGACGTCGAGTACGACGACGTACTCGTCCCGGTGGACGGGAGCGAGGCGGCCGACCGGACACTCGACCACGCACTCGACGTCGCCGACCGGTACGACGCGACGGTCCACGCACTCTCCGTGATCGACACCGGACTCGCGCTCTCGCCGCAGTTGCTGGCCGCACTCGAGGAGGTCTCCGAGCGCACGTTGAAGACGGCGAAGCGGCGGGCTGAGGACGAGGGCGTCGCGGTCCGGACCAGCGTGTGGCGGGGGTCGCCCGCCGACTGCGTCCGGGGATACGTGGACCAGCACGGCGTGGACTTCGTCGCCATCGGGAGCCACGAGCGACGCGGCCTCGACCGCTTCCTCCGCCGGACGGTCGCCCAGCGGGTGGTGCCGACGGTGGACTCGCCGGTGCTGTCGGTGCGAACTGCCGAGGAGTCCTGACGGGCCGACAGTCGCTCGTGGCCGGCGAGGTGGGGAACCGGCGGCGAGTACCGGGTTCGGGTCAGGTCTCGTCCTCCCGCGCCCACCCCTTCGCGCGTTCGACGGCGTCGTGCCAGCGGTCGAACCGGGCGTCTGCGGTCGCCGGGTCCATCTCGGGGTCGAAGGTGCGGTCCACGCGCCAGTTGCGCCGCAGGGCCGCGAGCGAGTCCCAGTAGCCGACGGCCAGTCCGGCGGCGTAGGCCGCGCCGAGTGCCGTCGTCTCCTGGACCGCGGGGCGGACGATCGACGCGTCGAGGATATCCGCCTGCAACTGACAGAGGAAGTCGTTCGCGACCGCGCCGCCGTCCACGCGGAGGGCGTCGATGGGGACACCGCTGTCGGCCGCTATGGCCTCGACCACGTCGCGTGTCTGGAAGGCGATGGCCTCGAGCGTGGCGCGGACGAGGTGTTCCCGACGGGTGCCGCGAGTGAGGCCGACGATGGTGCCGCGGGCGCGGCCGTCCCAGTGTGGTGCGCCGAGACCGGTGAAGGCAGGGACGACGTACACCCCTTCCGTCGAGTCCACCGAGCGGGCGAGGGCGGCCGTCTCGGCCGGGTCCTCTACCAGCGAGACGTCCTCCAGCCACTCGATGGCCGCGCCCGTGACGAAGATAGAGCCCTCCAGCGCGTACTGGACCGGGTCGCCCGAGCGCTGGAAGGCGACGGTAGTCAACAGACCGTGGTCGCTGTGGACCGGGTCCGTGCCGGTGTTCGCGAGCAGGAACGACCCGGTGCCGTAGGTGTTCTTGGCGTCGCCGGCGTCGAAGCAGGTCTGCCCGAACAGCGCCGCCTGCTGGTCGCCGAGGGCCGCCGCCACCGGCACCGCGGCCCCGAGAAATCCCGTCGGGTCGGTGGTGCCGTAGTACTCTTCGTCCGAGGACGGCCGGACCTCTGGCAGGGCCGCCCGGGGCACGTCGAACTCCGCGAGGAGGTCGGCGTCCCACTCGCAGTCGTGGATGTCGAACAGCATCGTCCGCGAGGCGTTGGTGACGTCGGTGATGTGGTTGCCGGTGAGGTTGTACACCAGCCACGCGTCCACAGTGCCGAGACAGAGTTCGCCGGCGGCCGCACGCTCGCGGAGGTCGGTCCCCTCGCCCCGGTCGGTCGCGATGGGGTCGGCGTTGTCGAGGAGCCACTCGGCCTTCGTCGCCGAGAAGTAGGCGTCCGGCTCGAGACCGGTCCGCTCGCGAATCCAGTCGGTCTCGCCCTCTGCCTCCAGTCGCTCGACACGGTCGGTGGTACGGCGGTCCTGCCAGACGATGGCGTCGTGGAGGGGGTCGCCGGTCTCGCGGTCCCACAGGACCGTCGTCTCGCGCTGGTTGGTGACGCCCAGGCCGGCGAGTTGGTCGGCGTCGATGCCCGCCGTGTGGAGGGCCTCCAGTACGACCGACTTCGTGTTCGCCAATATCTCGACGGGGTCGTGTTCGACCCAGCCGGGCCGGGGATAGAACTGCTCGTGGCGCTCGTAGGCGTCGGCGACGACCCGGCCGCCGCGGTCGAAGACGAGAAAGCGCGTCCCGGTCGTCCCTTGGTCGATACTCCCCACGTAGGTATCCGCCATGGTCGAGTCGTGCCCCGATACTCGACAGTCCGTCTTGAAGATACGCGTTCACCCGACGGTACTCTCGCGTCTATCGTCGAGACGCCGACCGAGGGCTGTCCGGGGGAGGCAGGCGGCATAGAAGAATTTAAATCTACGCTTGCAGTGAACTACAGTATGGAGTTCCGGACCGACGACGCTGGCTCGTGCCTCGTGAGCCACGGTGTCGGTGCCGTCCTGCGACGACCGCGAGGGGGCCGCTGAGCCC
>CAZEIO010000116.1:0-6355 GCA_964512525.1 uncultured Halobacteriales archaeon | reverse complement strand
GACCACGACCCGAGCGAAATCGAGGAGCGCGGGCGCCTCCAGCCCGGGCAACTGTTCCTCGCCGACCCCGAGGAGGGACGGGTCGTGCCCGACGAGGAGGTGTTCGAGGACCTGACCGACCCGAAGTACGGCGAGTGGGTCGAGAAACACCAGGTTCGCGTCGCCGACCTGCCCGCCGACGGCGGTAACCCGGACGACGACGCGGCCGGACTCCGCGCCAGACAGGCCGCCTTCGGCTACACGCACGACGGCATCGAACACCTCGTCGAGCCGATGGTCGAGGACGGCGCCGACCCCGTCGGGTCGATGGGCGACGACACGCCGCTGTCGGTGCTCTCGGACGTGGACAGGCCGCTGTTTACCTACTTCAAGCAGCTGTTCGCGCAGGTGTCGAACCCCCCGCTCGACTACATCCGCGAGGAGCTGGTCACCTCCCTGGAGTCCCGGTTCGGCCCACAGCCGAACCTCCTCGCGGAGACGCCGGAACACGCCCGGCAACTCGTCGCCGACTCGCCGGTGCTCACCGAGGACCGCACCGCCGCCCTCCGTGCGCTCGATGGGGAGGGACCGCAGGGCTTCGAGTCGGCGGTGGTGGACCTCACCTACCGGCGCGGGGAGCACTCGCTCCGCGAGGCCGTCGAGAGGGTGCGGCGGCGAGCGGCGGCGGCCGTCGCCGACGGCGCGGACGTGGTGGTGCTCTCGGACCGCCGGGTCGGGCCGGACCGCGTCGCCGTGCCGTCACTGCTGGCGACCGGTGCGGTCCACCACCACCTCGTCCGGGAGGGAACCCGCAACCACGCCGGTATCATCGTCGAGTCGGGGGAGCCAAACGAGGTGCACCACCTCGCGACGCTCGTGGGGTACGGCGCCGACGCGGTGACGCCGTACCTCGCCTACGACACCATCAGGGACATCGTCAGGGGGCCGGACGGCGCCGACCCGGAGACGGCACTCGCACGCTACCGCGAGGCACTCGAGGACGGCCTCCTGAAGACGATGGCGAAGATGGGCATCTCGACGGTTGCCTCATACCAGGGAGCGCAGATATTCGAGGCGGTCGGTCTCGACTCCGGGTTCGTCGAGGAGTACTTCGAGGGGACGCCCGTCAGGACGGAGGGCATCGGCGTCGAACAGGTCGAGCGAGACCTCCTCGAGCGACACGACGCCGGGTTCGGAACGGACCGCGACCCCGAACTGGAGCGGCAGGGCGAGTTCGAGTACCGGAGCGGCGGCGTCCACCACGACTGGAACCCGGAGGTGGTCCGGACGCTCCAGCAGGCGGTCCGGAACGACGACTTCGAGGCGTACCGCGAGTTCGCCACGCTCGTCAACGACCAGACGGAGCGACTCCACACGCTCCGGGGGCTCCTCGCGTTCGACTCGGACCGCGAGCCGGTGCCACTCGAGTCGGTCGAGTCCGTCGATTCGATAGTCCAGCGGTTCCAGACGGCGGCGATGTCACTCGGCAGTCTCTCGCCGGAGGCGCACGAGACGAACGCAGTCGCGATGAACCGCCTCGGCGCGAAGTCGAACACCGGCGAGGGCGGCGAGCCACCGGAGCGGTTCGACACCGAGCGCCGCTCGAAGGTGAAACAGGTCGCCTCCGGGCGGTTCGGCGTCACCTCGGACTACCTCGCCGACGCCGAGGAGATACAGATCAAGATGGCACAGGGGTCGAAGCCGGGCGAGGGCGGACACCTGCCGGGACGGAAGGTGAACGAGATGATAGCGCACGTCCGGTACGCGACGCCCGGCGTCGGGCTGATATCGCCGCCGCCGCTGCACGACATCTACTCCATCGAGGACCTCAAGCAACTCGTCCACGACCTGACGGCGGCGAACCCGACGGCAGACGTCAACGTGAAACTCGTCTCGGAGGCGGGTATCGGCACCATCGCCGCGGGCGTCGCGAAGGCGAACGCCGACGCCGTCCACGTCTCGGGGCACTCCGGCGGGACCGGCGCCTCGCCGAAGACGAGCATCAAGAACGCGGGCCTGCCGTGGGAACTGGGACTGGCCGAGGCCACGCAGACGCTGCGCGAGACGGGCCTGCGGGACCGCATCAGGGTCTCGACCGACGGCGGCCTGAAGACCGGTCGGGACGTGGCCGTCGCCGCACTGCTCGGTGCCGAGGAGTTCGTCTTCGGCACCGCCTCGCTCGTCAGCGCCGGCTGCGTGATGGCGCGGGTCTGTCACACGAACGAGTGTCCGACCGGCGTCGCCACCCAGAAAGAGGAGTTGCGCGACCGGTTCGTCGGCGAACCCGAACACGTGATGCGCTACATGCGCTTCATCGCCCGCGAACTGCGGGCCATCATGGCCGACCTGGGCTTTCGGTCCGTCGAGGAGATGGTCGGTCGCCCGACGGTGCTGACCCAGCGGGAGACCGACCACGAGAAGGCCCGCAACCTCGACCTCTCGGCGGTGATAGCACCACAGGCCGGCGACGTCAGGCAGAAAGTCCGCGAGCAGCGAACCGACGACGAGGGAAGTCTCGACCGGGACCTCCTCTCGCGGCCCTCGGTGCGGGCGGCCGTCGAGGACGGTGAGCCGGCCACCGTCGAGTCCTCGGTGGACAACAGCGACCGGGCCGTGGGCGCGACGCTCTCGTACCGCGTCTCGGAGCACCACGGGACGAGTGGACTGCCGGACGACACCCTGACGTGTTCGTTCGACGGCACCGCGGGACAGAGCTTCGGAGCCTTCCTGCAGGACGGCGTGACGATGACGCTCACCGGCGCCGCGAACGACTACCTCGGCAAGGGGCTCTCGGGCGGAAAGCTCGTCGTGCGGACGCCGCCGACGGCGGCCTACGAGGCGAGCGAGAACGTCGTCGTCGGCAACGTGGCCCTCTACGGCGCGACGCAGGGGGAGGCGTACGTCAACGGCGTCGGTGGCGAGCGGTTCGCGGTCCGCAACTCCGGCGTCCGGGCAGTCGTCGAGGGCGTCGGCGACCACGGCTGTGAGTACATGACCGGCGGTGCCGTTGCCGTCTTGGGCGACGTCGGTCGCAACTTCGCGGCGGGGATGAGCGGCGGCGTCGCCTACGTCTTCGACCCCGGAAACGACCTCCACGACCGGGCGAACACCGGTATGGTGACCGTCTCGGACGAGTTGAGCGACGCGGACCGGAGACTGCTCGAACGTCTGGTCCGGAATCACCGCGACTACACCGACAGCGACCGCGCCGCCGAACTGCTCGCGGACTGGTCGGAGACCGTCGAGCAGTTCACTCGCGTGTTGCCCGACGCCTACGCCGCGGTGATACGGGAGGACGCCCGCGCGGACGTCAGGACGGACCCGCCGCCGCGTGCCGAGGACACCGGCCGCGGAGACGACGCCGCGACGGCAGCCAGCGACGACTGACGACCGCCCCAATCGGCCGACTTTTTATGCCCAGGCTTAGTAATTCCTCCAAATGACGCGACACACCTACGAGTACGACGTGGTCGTGGTCGGTGGGGGCACCGCGGGCGCGTTCGCGGCCGCGACCGCCGCCGGAGAAGGGGCCGACACGGTCATCGTCGAGCGCAAGTCCGAGGAAGACGCGGGCCACATCGCCTGTGGCGACGCCATCAAGGGCACCGCCGCGTTCCCGGACGTCATCGACCGGGAGTACCTGCGCGAGGAGTCGTTCACCAACGAGTCCATCACCGGCGCCCGGTTCGAGAACCCGAAGTCCGGCGAAGAACTCGACATCCCGTTCCCGGAACCGGGGGCCGTCATAGACCGCAAGCGCTACGGCGAGGTCCTCCTCGAGGAGGCCGAACGCGCCGGCGCGGACGTCCACTTCGACACCGTCGTCCAGGGCGTCGTGCAGGAGGCAGACGGCGGCGACGGACCGGCGCCCGTCGAGGGGGTGCGCGCGATACGGAACGGCGACCCTGTCGAGTACCGTGCGTCGGTGACCGTCGACGGCGCGGGTGCGCTCTCCATCCTGCAGGACGAGGCCGACCTCTCGGGGAGTACCTTCGACACGAACGTCACGTACCAGCAGTTCTGCTCGGCGTACCGCGAGGTGGTGGACGTACAGGAACCGGTCGAGTGGGACGACCGTATCGTGTTCAGGCCGACCGACGAACTCGGTTACCTCTGGTACTTCCCGCGGACGTCCACGGAAATCAACGCCGGCCTGGGCTTCCAGATGAACAAGCCGCCGATGGAACTCGTGGACGTCCTGAAGCGCGACCTCCGGACGCGGCCGGAGTTCGACGACGCGACGGTCCGGGACAAACTGGGTGCGGCCCTGCCGACGCGGCGACCGTACGACTCCGCGGTCGCGCCCGGACTGGTCGCCGTCGGCGACGCCGCCGGCCACGTCAACCCGACCACCGGCGGGGGCATCCCCGGTGCGGCGAAGGCGGGTACGTGGGCCGCCCGGCGCGCCGTCGAGTCGCTCGACGGCGGCGTCGTCGGGGAGGCGGACCTCTGGGAGTACAACCGGCAGGTGATGACCGACTTCGGCAAGCGATTCGCCGCGATGGACGTGTACAACGTCTGGGCGGGCGCCCACGACGTGGACGAACTCGTCAGCATCGTCACCGCTCTCCCGGGCCAGAAACTGGTGGACGTCCTCGGGAAGAAGGGCTCGACGAGCATGGGACTGTTGCTGAAGTTGCGGACGCTGTTCGACACCTTCGGCCACTGGGGAACGCTGAACGAACTTCGGAAGGTCAAGGCACGCGCGGACGAACTCAAGGAGCACTACGCCGACTACCCGGCCTCGCCGAGTGGCTTCGACCGCTGGCAACAGGAGCGCGACCGGATCATGGACGAGATATACGAGGTAAGCGGCGCCGACCCGAAGTACTGAGTGACTCGGCGCGGCCGGATCCGAACGCCTTTGCGCGGCAGACTCTCCGCATCGATCGATGGCAGAGTCACTCGTCGCGCCCGAGGAGGTACCGCACGCGAAGGAGATGCCCGTACTCGGTCTGGGCACGTGGGAGAACACCGACCCAGAGCAGTGTGCCGAGTCGGTTCGCGTCGCCCTCGAAACCGGCTACCGGCACGTGGACACCGCCCAGATATACGGCAACGAGGCGGCCGTCGGCGACGGCATCGCGGCCGCCGACGTGGACCGCGACGAGATATTCCTCGCGACGAAGGTCTGGATAGATAGTCTGTCGTACGACGACGCGATTCAGACGACGGAGGCGTCACTCGACCGTCTCGGCGTCGAGTCCGTTGACCTGATGTACGTCCACTGGCCGGCGCGGGCGTACGACCCCGAGGAGACGCTGTCGGCGTTCGACGAGCTCCACGACCGCGGGCTCGTGGACCGCGTCGGCGTCAGCAACTTCGAGCCCGAGCAGCTCGAGACGGCCGTCGAACTGCTCGACGCTCCCGTGTTCGCGAACCAGGTGGAGTGTCATCCGATGCTACCCCAGACCGAACTGCGGGACGCCTGTGACGACCACGACGTCGAACTGGTGGCGTACTCGCCGCTCGCCCGCGAGACGGTGTTCGAGAACGAGACGCTGACGGCCATCGCCGCGGACCACGGCGTCAGCGCCGCGCAGGTGAGTCTCGCGTGGCTCCGCGAGAAGGGCGTCACCACCATCCCGAAGGCGACCAGTCGTGCGCACATCGAGGACAACTGGGCGTCGCTCACGCTCGACCTCTCGGAAGCGGAGGTCGAACGTATCGACGCCATCGAGACGACCGACCGCCGGGTGGACCCCGACTTCGCGCCCTGGAACTGAGAGCTGGCGTCGCCCGGACGTCTGACGGGGGCGGACTCTCGGCGGCCGAGCGCAACGTTCAAACGCCGGCCCCGAGTGCGTCCCGACGATGGTCGTCGGGGAACTCGTCGGGGGCGTCCGTGTTGACCTCCGTCGCTTTCACGAGACGTGGATGGAGCTGTTCTTTCCGCGCCAGCGCGACACCGGCAGTTCCGTCCTCGGCAAGTACACGCCGGACTCGACGCTCGGCATGGCCGGCTACCGCCTGTGGAGCGCCATCGGTGCCGTCGTCGTCGGACTGACGTATCCGCTGGTGGTCGTCGGGTACGTCCTGCGGTACCAGAGCCGTCGTCTCGACACCGCGGCGACGCGACTCGGCCTGGTCGGCGTCGTCCTCCTGACCGCTCTGGTCTGGGGTGGACTCACGGCCCTCGCACGGGTCCAGTTCTCGCAACAGGGCTTCCTCGCGGTCGCGGCGGCCTCCGTCGTCGCGACCGTCTCCGCCGCGCTGGCGGTGGTGTTCGTCCGCGTGGACGGGCGACCGGTGACGGTACTCGTCGCCGCACCCTTCGCGGTGACGGCGACGACGCTCCCGCCCGTCGTCGCCGCCTTCTTCTCGACGACGCTCGCGGAACTCGTCTTCCCGAACACCGAGACGCTGGCGGCGTGGA
>CAZEIO010000115.1:1799-6361 GCA_964512525.1 uncultured Halobacteriales archaeon | reverse complement strand
TCGAGACCGAGGGCCAGTACTCCTACCAGGAGGCCTTCGGCACCGAGAACGGCGGACCGAAGGTCGTCGGCACCGGCCCGTTCCAGGTGGACTCCTGGAGCAAGGGTGACAGCCTCAATCTCGTCCGGTACGACGACTACTGGGGGGAGGTGGCCAACATCGACGGCATCAACACGACCATCCTCTCGGGACAGGAGGCCGCCTACCAGCGCGCCCTGAACGGCAACCTCGACGTGTTCGGTGTCCCCTCGAACAAGTTCTCCGTGGACCGCCAGCGGGGGCTCGAGTCCATCGGCGCCGGGCGTCGCGTCGGCGAGTTCGAACTCGAGAACGGCAACGTGGTCAACCACATGCAGGCCAACCAGCTGGGGAGTGACTCCATCATCTTCAACTGCGAGAAGGTGCCCCTGGCGGTCCGGCGTGCGATGGCGCTGATGCTCAACCTCGACGACGTCGCGGAGAACCTGTACGCCAACCAGCAGCCGGCGTACCACTACACGCCGCCGCAGATGTTCCCGAACATCGACAACAAGTACGAGAGTCCCGCCGAGGCCTACGAGGCCCACCTCAACGGCGAGGACATCCAGCTGTCGGCGGAGGCGTCCGAGATCGTCCAGGACGGCTACCCGTGGGGCAGGGGCGAGGCCCGCATCAACGAGGCCCAGCAACTCATCGAGGACGCCGGTCTCACCGGCGAGTCCTACACGATGACGCTGTCGCCGGAGTCCAACTGGCAGCGCGTCGGCGAGCGCATCCAGCAGAAGGCAAACGCCATCGGGCTGGACATCAGCCTCGAGACCACGGACTACGGCACCATCATCAGCAAGGGCATCTTCGAGAAGGCCCTCGACTTCTACTCGCTGGGTGACAGCGCGGAGGTGCCGGCGCCGGACAACATGCTCCGGTTCTACCCGCCGCAGACGGCGAACAACCAGGCGACGCAGTGGGGCGAACGGATCGACGACGACGACGACCCCACCGACCCCAACTCGTGGGCCACGCAGGTCCAGCAGGAGGCCGCCGAGGCCTGGGAGGAGGACTACATCCAGGCACAGGCCCCCGGCGAGGACTTCAAGCAGCGCCGGAACCGTGCCTACCTCACCATCGAGGAGGCCACCTGGCACTCCTGTCAGATCATCTCGACGGCCCACCGCGTCACGCGGGAGTTCTGGAGCAAGGACCTCGTCAACTACACGCCGCCGGGCGTGATGGGCGACAAGACCTACAACACGGTCGCCATCGACCGCGACAACTGACGACCCGAACCACACGACACGGTACCGCACCGCGACGCGGGTCGGTCGGTCCGGCCCGGCGGTCGGGCCACCGCGTCTCCCCGGCCGTCGCACGCGGGTCGCCGCACTGCGGTCCACGACGACCGACGACGACCGACGCCGGCGGCGCGCCGCGACCGCGAGACTCGAAGCCGAACGCTAATACCACAGTGCTCACAAACGAACTCACGTGAACCGATGGGACGGTTGAGATACCTGGCGAAGCGACTCGTCCTCGCAATCCCGGTGGTGTGGCTCGGCACCAGTTTCACCTGGTACGCTATCTTCATGGGGCCGATCGATCCCGCTGCGAACATCGTCGGACAGACCGACCCCCAGAACTCCGACAAGTACCAGGCCATCCGCGACCAGTTGGGACTGACCAAGCCGCCACTCGAACAGTACGTCCAGTTCATGACCGACATGGCGGTGTTCGACCTCGGCCAGACCTGGGTCATCTACAGCGGAAGTCCGGTGAACGAACTCATCCTCGACTTCCTCCCGCGGACCCTGTGGCTCGGTCTCTGGTCGGTCGTCATCGCCGTGTTCCTCGGCGTTCCGCTCGGCTTCTACGCCGGGCTTCGCTCGAACACGTTCGCGGACTACATCACGTCGCTGTCGGGCATCTCGTGGCGTGCGATGCCGAACTTCTGGCTCGCGGCCGTCATCCTCTCGCTGCTGATCGGGTCCGAGGGACTGTTTGGCTTCCAGTGGGAGGCCGTCGGCGTCCCGATCGACGCCGTCACCGGCAATCCCGGACTGGGCTACATGAACGACGACCCACTCGCCTTCTTCACCGAGCCGATGAACACCCTCGCCGCGTTCAAGAAGATAGCGCCGGCGGCCATCGTCCTCGGGTCGGCGTCGATGGGCAACGAGATACGCATCGGCCGCACGGCCGTCATGGAGGTGAAAAACGAGCAGTTCATCGACTTCGCCCGCGCGAAAGGGGTCGCCGGGCGGTGGCTCGTCTGGAAGCACATCTTCCGCAACGCCCTGATTCCGCTGGTCCCGATCATCACCACCGAGGCGTTTCTCCTCATCGGCGGCAGCGTCCTCGTCGAACAGGTCTTCGGCATCTCGGGGATGGGCTCGCTGTTCTTCGAGGCGGCGATCAACGGCGACATTCCGGTGATGGGAACCCTGATGTACGTGTTCATCCTGATGCTCGTGGCGGTCAACCTCGTACAGGACGTCCTCTACACCGTCATCGACCCGCGGGTCGGACTGGAGGGTGAAGCATGACGGCGAGCACGGCCGAGGACCTCGGCTTCGGCGAGACGAGTTCGCTGTCGGAGCGAGTGATGGCGAATCCCCGGCCGGCTCTCGTGTGGGCGGCCGGCGCGGCGGTTCTCCTCCTCCTCGAGGTCGGTGCTGTCGTCGAGTTCGTCGCCTCCTTCGGCGTGGACACCATCCGGGCGGTAAACGGCATCCGTTTTCTGCCCTTCCAGATCAGCGCCTCGGGCGCGGAGGCACTGCGAAGTTTCGCCGCCGACGTCCCGCGACTGCTCTCTCGACAGACCATCACCGCACACGGCTTCTACGACGTGAACGCCGAGGAGTGGGTGGCCGGTCCCACGTACTACAACGGCGAGCGGTGGGTCGGCACCTTCCTCGGCCTGGAGCCGAAACACGCGTGGCTGGTCCGGATGGGGGCCATCTATCTCTACACCGTCGTCGGTCTCGCGTGGACGTGGACCGGCTACAAGTGGTGGCGGCGCCACTACCGCGCCGCCGACTGGACGCCCCGGGACGACGTCGTGGACCGTTTCCGCACGCACGGCTGGGGGAAGTTCGGCCTCGTCATCGTCCTCCTGTTCATGACGACGGTCCTGTTCGGGCCGGCGATGGCGACGACGACCAACGAGGTCAACAACGTCAACCCGTACAGCTACCAGATACAGTTCTACGACGAGGAGGCAGACGAGCTCAAGACGGTGACCGTCGGCACCGCGAACTCGAACACCATCTCCGACAACACGCAGGTCGTCGGCGTCTGGAGCTACGACCAGTACGGTCGCTTCCACCCGTTCGGGACGATGCCAAGCGGACAGGATCTGTTCACCTTCATCATGTACGGCGCCCGCCTCTCCATCATCATCGGGCTGGTGACCATCGGGCTCTCGACGCTTTTGGCGACTGCCGCCGCGATGATATCCGCCTACTACAAGGGGTACGTGGACCTCGGGATGGTGCTCCTCTCGGACGCCATCTTCGCGCTGCCCGGCCTCCTGTTGCTGATCATGCTGTCGGTCGTCCTCGGCAACACGTGGATATCCGAGATATACAGCGGCGGCCTGTTGCTGGCGCTTATCTTCGCCGGCACGGGCTGGCCCGGGCTGTGGCGGTCGATTCGCGGTCCCGCGTTGCAGACCGCAGAGCGGGAGTGGGTGGACGCCGCGAAGTCCTTCGGCCAACGACCGAGCGTGATCATGCGCAAGCACATCCTCCCGTACATCACCGGCTACCTGCTGGTGTACGGGTCGATGAGTCTCGGCGGCATCATCATCGGTATCGCCGGTCTCTCCTACCTCGGCCTGGGCATCAACCCGCCGACGCCGGAGTGGGGCCGCGCAGTCAGCGTCGGCCAACCGTACATCCAGGGACAGTCGTGGCACATCTCCATCATTCCCGGGCTCCTCGTGACCATCGTCGTCATCGGCTTCAACGCCCTCGGCGACGGCATCCGTGACGCCATCGACCCCGAGTCCGACACCGAGGCCGCCGACACCGGCGGCGCGGAGCGTGGGGGTGGTGCCTGATGAGTCACGCCGACGGGCCGGAGACGGCCGCCGGACTCGACCCCGACCCCGGCGTCGGGGACGGGGATGACGACGAACCGCTGCTGGCGGTCGAGGACCTCTCGGTGGTCTTCCACACGGACAAGGAGACCATCCGGGCGGTTGACGGCGTGGACCTCACCGTCGAAACGGGCGAGACGGTCGGTCTCGTCGGCGAGTCCGGGTCGGGCAAGACCGTCACCGCACGGGCCATCCTCGGACTGGTGGACTCGCCGGGCGTCATCGAGTCGGGCAGCATCCGCTACCGTGGAGTGGACCTCACCCAGGTCGGCTGGGACGACCACCGCGGCGACATCGCCATCGTGTTCCAGGACCCGATGGGGAGTCTCAATCCCGTGTACACCGTCGGCAACCAGATTCGCGAGGCACTCGGCATCCACCAGGACATGCGCGGGCGGGAGGCCCGCCGCGAGGCGGTCCGTCTGCTGGAGGCCGTCGGCATTCCCGACGCCGGCCGTCGCGTGGACGAGTACCCCCACCAGTTCTC
>CAZEIO010000115.1:227-1789 GCA_964512525.1 uncultured Halobacteriales archaeon | reverse complement strand
CGGGCGGTCATCGCGACCGCGCTGGCCTGCGACCCCGACCTGCTGGTCTGTGACGAACCCACCACGGCGCTGGACGTTACCATCCAGGCCCAGATTCTCGAACTGCTCGACGAGCTCCAGCACGAGGAGGACCTCTCGGTCCTGTTCATCACCCACGACATGGGCGTCATCGAGGAGACGGCCGACCGCGTCAACGTGATGTACGCGGGCCAGATCGTCGAGCGAGCACCCGTGGACCGGCTGTTCAGCGATCCGCGCCACCCCTACACCCGGGGACTGCTGGCGAGTATTCCCGGCATGGGCTCGCAGACGGACGTCCTGCCGACCATCGAGGGGCAGGTCCCGACGCCGAACGAGCCGGCGTCGTCCTGCCGGTACGCGCCGCGGTGTCCGAAGGCGTTCGACGACTGCGAGGTGGTGAACCCGCGCCACTACGACGTCGGCGACGACCACACCGCCGCCTGCCTGCTGTTCGACGAGGACCGCCGCCCCGCGGGCGTCACGCCGGAGACCGGACTCCCGGGACTGGCGGACACGACCGGCGGCGCGGTGCGGACGGGCGAGGACGCAGACCCGGACGTCAGCGCCGACGGCGGCCGGACGGACGCCGACGGCGGGTCGGGCGAGTCGGGAGGTGACCGCTGATGTTCGGTCTCGGCGGCGACGCAGACCTGTTCGCCGAACCGGTCGAACCGGGCGAGCCGCTGGTGACGGTGGAGGGGCTGAAGACGTACTACGACGAGGGGGGCCTCATCGGCGACCCGGTGCGGGCCGTTGACGGCGTGGACCTCGAGATACGGAAGGGCGAGACGATGGGGCTAGTCGGCGAGTCGGGATGTGGCAAGACCACGCTGGGGCGGACGCTCGTCGGTCTCGAGTCGGCCACCGAGGGCACCGTCCACTCCCACGGCACCGAGGTCACCGGTCTCTCGGGGAAGGCCCTGCGGCGCTGGCAGCGCAACGCCACGCTCGTCTTCCAGGACCCCGAGTCGAGCCTGAACGACCGGATGACCGTCGGCGAGATAATCCGCGAGCCGCTAGACGCGCACGGACTGGGGACGCCCGCCGAGCGACGGGAGCGGGTCTTCGAGTTCCTCGACCGGGTCGGACTGAGCGAGGAGCACTACTACCGTTACCCCCACCAGTTCTCGGGCGGCCAGCGTCAGCGCATCGGCATCGCCCGGGCGTTCGTCCTCGAACCGGACTTCGTCGTCCTCGACGAACCGGTGTCGGCGCTCGACGTCTCCGTCCAGGCGCGAATCATCAACCTGCTGGAGCGACTGCAGGACGAACTCGGACTGACCTACCTGTTCATCGCGCACGACCTCTCGGTGGTGCGCCACATCGCCGACCGCGTCGCGGTGATGTACCTCGGGACCATCGTCGAGCTCGGGCCGACCGAGGACGTCTACCGCGACCCGACCCACCCCTACACGCTGTCGCTGTTGTCGGCTATCCCGGGGAGTGGCTCGCCCTGGGATGGCGAGCGGGTGACGCTGCGCGGGGCGCCGCCGAGCCCGCGGGACCCGCCCGAGGGGTGTCCGTTCGCGACGCGCTGTCCG
>CAZEIO010000115.1:0-217 GCA_964512525.1 uncultured Halobacteriales archaeon | reverse complement strand
CTCCCGGAGTCGACCTGGCGGGCGCTGGAGGAGTTGCGGGTCGTCTTCCGGACCCGCTCGCGCAGCCAGGACTCCGTCGTCGCCATCGCAAAGCGAGTGCTGGGCCGGGACGTCGCCGGCAAGGAGTTCGAGGACGCAGTGGCCGACCTGCTCGCGGGTACCGACCTCCCGCCCGGGGTCGAGTCGACCGTCGACGAGGCGGTCGAACAGGCGCGCA
>CAZEIO010000114.1:0-6397 GCA_964512525.1 uncultured Halobacteriales archaeon | reverse complement strand
CCGCCGCCGGGCACCGACACGATGGCTCCGCGGACGTCCTGCAGCTGTCCCTGGACGGTCTGGCTGTGGCCGAACTCCACGCGGGCGTTCTGTCCGGGCACGACCTGTACCTGGTAGGTCGCGAGGGCGATGACGATGAACCCGAGGAGTATCGTCACGCCCACCTGCACCGCTAGACCGCGGTCGTCTGCCCGGAGTCGAATCACTAGTTTTGCTTCGCCTGCGGCGGATATAACCCTTGTTGCCGACGGCGAACGCCCCGGTTCCCGGCGACCGGGACCGCGTCGCCGGCCCGAGAGGGTGGGCGTCACGTGACGAGAGGACGAGACGACTCGTGGCGAGGCTCCCGGCGGGCGACTACTCGTCGCCGTCGTCCTCGACGACCTCGGGGTCGGCGAGTGCGGACTGCAGACTGTCGATGCCGTTCAGCCACTCCGTGACGAGACCGTAGTCAACCTCCTCGAGGAGTTCGATGTCGAGTTCCTCGCCGTCCACGACCAGCGTGCCGGCCTGGGCGACGTAGGAGAAGGCGGCGTCGAACTCCTCGGCCGCCTCGGCATCGACGGCCGCCTCGACGTACTCCGCGACCGTGGCCTCCGTCGCCGGACCGGCGGCGACGTACTGCATCGAGGCCTCGAACACGCAGGCGAGACTCGTCTGGACGCCGTCCACGAGCATCAGGGTGTCCTCGTCTTCGACGGCCACGTCGTCGAGGACGACGGCGCGGATGTCCGCGAGTTCGTCGAGAGCGGCCTCCTCGTCGAGGGTGCCGTCCTCGAAGGCGGTGAGCACCTTCGCCACCGCGATGGCGGTGTCGTCCTGCATGTTGAGAAGCAGCCGGGCGGAGTCCTCGTCCTCCGGGTCGATGTCGGTGTCGCGGACCCGCTCGACCCAGTTCTGCCAGCGCTCCTCCGAGTAGAACTCGTTCGGGGCCTCGCTCATGCCTCCACCTGTCTTGGCCCGGTGAAAACCCTTACTCTCGGCGCTCGCTCTCTCCTCCGGCAGTCGCTCGTCGCGGTCACCGAAATCGCTCCCGGGCGCCGGCGGCCGGGTCAGCGCTCCAGCGTCGCCTCGGTGTCGATGCCGTACACCGCCCGCGGCGTCTCGACGTGGGCGTTGCGTACCGCCTCCTCGTACCCGGACTGCAGGAGCCACCGCACCCGCCGCGGGACGGTCCGCGGTCCCATCACTGCCCCCGGCCGGTCGGGGTCGTCCACGAAGTCCGTCTCCATCAGGAACGGCTCGCCGCGCTCTGCCGCCCGCTCCAGCCGGTCGCGCTCGCTCATCACGCTCGGCGTCGGCCCGGCGAGTCGCCCGGCGGCGTAGTGCTTGACGACGCGACGCGGGTCCATCCCCGCCTCGCTCGCCCACGACGCGAGGTCGGTGAGGTCCTCGCTGGCCTCGGTGTGCAACTGGACCGCGCAGTCGTGGGCCGCGCCCAGCGAGAAGGCGTGCCGAGTGACGGCGTTCGACGTCTCCCGGACTGCCTCGCTCACGTCGTAGTGGGGCCGCCCGGACTTCAGCCCGAGCGCCCGGCCGTCGGCGACGTACTCCGCGGCCACGTCGAGTCCCGCCCGCATCAGGTCGCCGGCGGACTCGGGGTCGTGGCCGGCCTCGACGAGTCTCGACACCAGTCCGGGGTGGACGCCGAGGACCGGCCACGCACGACCGGGCAGCACCTCGCTCGCCCGGTCGGCGACCGCTACCGTCGTCTCGAAGACGGCTCGGAAGTGGTCGGCGTGGTCGGGGACGCCGACGAGTTGCCAGGAGGGCTTGTTGACGACGAGGAGGTGGGTCCCGCCGCTGCGGGCGAACTCCGACACGGCCTCGATGCCCTTCCCGTGCTCCGGGTCGAGGTGGAGGTGGTCGTCGAGAACCGGGCCGTCGTACTCCATGCCGGCCCGTGGAGCGGAGACGGCTTATGACCGGCGGCCACTCGCGGCCGAAGTGATTCCACGGGTCCGTGCCGACCCGTCACGTCCTTCCTCGTCGGCGGGGAGGCCGACACGGCCGCTCCCGGCGTCAGCGCCGCGCGCGTCCCGCGTCGGTTCCCTCCGTGTCACCCCCGCTGCCGTCGAGGACGACGGCGTCCTGTGCGGCGTTCGCGAGCGCCTCGGAGCGGCCGTGTCGGCCGGGGGCGACGGCGAGCGTGTGGAGTCCCCGGGCGGCCGCCGCCTCGAGTGCCGGCTTGAAGTCCATGTCGCGGGAGGCGACCGCTATCACGTCGGCACCCCCGTCTGCGGCGGTCGTCGCGACGTCAACGCCGAGTTTCACGTCCACGTCGCCGCTCGTGACGACCACGTTGAACCCGCGTGCCTCGCCCGCCTGGATGAGTCCCGGCGTCGCGTGTTCGTCGAGATAGAGGCGGGCGCGAACCACCCGCCCGGCGTCCTCGGCGGCGCGACGGACGTCGTCGAGGTCCACGTCGAACTGCTCGCGGAGGACGTTCGGGCCGTCCACGAACAGCGCGACCCGTCGCTTCTCCTCGCCGCTCTCCTCGCCGGAACGACCGAACGGCCAGCGCACACCGCGACGTACGGCGGAGGGTCGCATAGTGGTAGCGGTCCGGGGCCGACTCGTCCGGTCGGGGCGGCGACGGTGCCGCCGGCCACGCCGACCGCGAACGGAAGTCCTTTGCCGCCGCCCGCCGCCGTGCCGGGCATGTCACTCAGGACGCCGCCGCTCGGAGACCACCACGAGCGGTCCGGCGCGTCGTTCACCGACTTCGGCGGCTGGGAGATGCCGGTCGAGTTCGACTCCATCCGCACCGAACACGCCGCAGTCCGCGAGTCGGCGGGCGTCTTCGACGTCTCGCACATGGGACAGGTCGCGGTCACCGGTCCCGACGCCGTCGAACTGACGGACCGGCTGATCACGAACGACCTCGAGGGACGTGCGGTCGGGAAGGCGGCTTACGGCGGCATCACCGACGACGACGGGATACTGCTGGACGACACGGTCGCGTACCGCCGGCCCGGAGACGTCCTGTTCGTCCCGAACGCCGGCCACGACGACCAGATGACGGAGCGGTGGCGCGACCACCGCGACCGGTGGGGGCTCGACGCCGACGTCGAGAACCGCACCACACAGACGGCGATGTTCGCACTGCAGGGGCCGGACGCCGTGGACGTGGCGACCGACCTCGGAGACGACGACATCGCGACCCTCGGCCGGTTCGAGGCGGGCGAGTTCGCCGTCGCCGGCGTGGACTGCTGGGTGGCGCGGACGGGCTACACCGGCGAGGACGGCGTCGAGATCGTCCTGCCCGCGGACGAGGCGGCGACCGTGTGGGAGGCGATCCGCGAGGCGGGCGTCCAGCCCTGCGGTCTCGGGGCCCGCGACACCCTGCGTCTGGAGGCCGGACTCCTCCTCTCGGGGCAGGACTTCCACCACGAGGAGAACCCCCGGACGCCGCTAGAGGCCGACATCGAGTTCGCGGTGGACCTCGACGGCGACTACGTCGGGGCCGACGCCCTCCGGGAACGGTCCGCAACGGGGGTCGCGGAGCGAATCGTCGGGCTCCGTCTCGAGGAGCGGGGCGTTCCGCGACACGGATACGAGATAGAGACGCCCGACGGCGAGACGGTAGGCACGGTGACCAGCGGGACGATGAGTCCGACGCTCTCGGAGCCGATCGGTCTGGGGTACGTGCCCGTCGAGTACGCCGACCCCGGGACGGCACTCCGCGTCGTCGTCCGGGGCGACGGCAAAAGGGCAAGAGTGGTAAACAAGCGCTTCTTGGAGAGAGACGAATGACCAGAGCGCGTGGCGACCCGCGCGGGAGTGGTCGGACGACGCGGCTACCGACACGGACCGCTTCCGCCGCGGTCGCGGTCACCCACGGAGGTGCGCGATGAGTTACGAGACGCCCGAGGCTCTCGGCTACCTCGAGACCCACGAGTGGACGCGCCGCGAGAACGGCACCGTCCGGGTGGGTATCACCGACTTCGCACAGGACGAACTCGGCGACGTCGTGTTCGTCGAACTGCCGACGGTCGGCGACGACGTCGCCGCCGGCGACGCCTTCGGCGTCATCGAGTCGATAAAGGCGGTGTCGGACCTCTACGCGCCGGTGTCCGGCGAGGTGGTCGCGGTGAACGAGGATCTGTTCGACCGGCCGGAACTCGTCAACGAGTCGCCGTTCGACGAGGGGTGGATGCTCGAGGTCGATCCGGCCGACCCGGACGAACTGGACGACCTCCTGAGCGCCGCGGAGTACGCAGACCAGGTGGAGTGAGCGGTCGTCCCGGGCGAGACGGCCGGTCTCGCTCTCTTTCCGTCCCCGGATCCGAGGGTAACATAAGGCCGGGTGCCCTGTCGGTACATGATGAGCGACGCCGACAGTGAAACGGCGCACGGACGGCCGGCGAGGGCGGTTCTCGCCGCCGCACGGCGCGGACGAAGAGGAGGAGACCGATAGATGTCCCGTGGCCAGCGACGCGAGCGGTCGGAGACGACCGAGGGCCGGGGAACGCCGTACGCCCCACACACGGACGACGAGGTGGCGGCGATGCTCGACGCCCTCGGTGCCGACTCGATGGACGAACTGTTCGACGTCCCCGACTCCGTCGCCTTCGACGGCGACTTCGGCATCGACGGCCAGGACGAGCGGACGGTGGTGCGGGACCTGCGGCGGACGCTCCGGCGCAACGACCAGGTGGTCGAACTGCTGGGTCGCGGCCACTACGGCGGCTACGTCCCGTCGGCGGTGGACCACCTCGCCGACCGCGCGGAGTACCTCACCTCCTACACGCAGTACCAGCCCGAGGTCCAGCAGGGCTTCCTGCAGGCACTGTTCGAGTACCAGTCTCTGCTCTCGGAACTGACCGGTCTCGAGGTGGCGAACTGCTCCGTGTACGACGCCGCGACGGCACTCGGCGAGGCGGCGACGATGGCCGCCCGCGTCGCCGGGTCGCGACGGATCGACGCCGGGTCGGGCCACCGCGTGCTCGTGCCGGAGGCCCTCTACGAGGGTCGTCGGGGCGTCCTCGACAACTACGTGGACGGTACCGACCTCGTCGTGGACACCTACGCCTACGGCGCGGACGGGACCGTGGACCGCGACGCCCTCGCCGCGGCGACGGACGACGAGACGGTCATGGTGTACGCGGAGACGCCGACCGCACACGGCACCGTCGAGGACGACCTCGACGCCGTCGGTGGCCTCGCGGCCGACCACGACGCCCTGTTCTGTCTCGGCACCGACCCCGTGGCGCTGTCGGTCCTCGAGGAACCGGCCGCCGTCGGCGCCGACGTCGTCGTCGGCGAGGCAGACGTCCTCGGGATACCATCGGCCTACGGCACGGGCATGGGGATGTTCGTGACCCGCGAGGAGTTCGTCCGACAGGTGCCGGGTCGTCTCGTCGGCGCCTCCGACGATACCGCCGACCGCCGGTCGTACACGCTCACTCTCCAGACCCGCGAGCAGCACATCCGCCGGGAGCGAGCGACGAGCAACATCTGCACCAACATGGCGTGGGTCGCCCTCCGCGCCGCGATGCACGCCTTCCTCCTGGGTCCCGAGGGGCTGGTCGAGCGAGCGACCGACGCACTGGAGCGAACGACGTCGGTGGCGGACCGTCTGGACGACGTCGCCGGCGTCCGGGCACCGGTCCACGAGGGCCACCACTTCCGCGAGTTCGTCGCCCACCTCGACCAGCCCGCGGCGGCCGTGGCCGACGAACTCCACGACAGCGGCTTCGCGGTCCACGTCGTCGGCGAACACCGCATCCAGGTGTGTCCCGCGGGGCTGACCGACGACGAGACGGACCGCTTCGTCGCCGCCGTCGAGGAGGTGTTCCGATGACCGACGACGCCGACCGCGACGGACCGGGACGGCCCGACGACCCGGACGAGGTGGCTGCCGACGGTGCCGCGACGGGCGCGGTGAACACCGCGGGCTACGACCAGGCCCGGTTCGTCGAGGACGACGACGTGTACGAACCGCTGGCGGTCGAGAAGCGCTCTCGCACCGTCGCGGTGGCGGGGACGGACGCGTCCGCCGTGGCCGACGCCGACGCGGACGAGGCGCGGTCGGTACCGCTGCCCGACGACCTCACCCGGGACTCCGTGACGGCCCCGTCGCTGTCGGAACCGGAACTCGCCCGGCACTACACGCGGCTCTCCCAGATGAACTACGGGGTGGACAGTGGTCCCTTCCCGCTGGGGTCCTGTACGATGAAGTACAACCCCAAGTTCATCGAGGACGTGGCTGCCGACCCCGCTGGGGCCGTCCACCCGGACCGGCCGGACGAGAGCCTGCAGGGCGTCCTCGCCGTCTTCCACGAGTTGCAGGACTACCTCGCCCGCATCGGCGGAATGGACGCGGTGACACTCCAGCCGCCCGCCGGCGCGGCCGGGGAGTTCACCGGCATCCGCATCGTCCAAGAGTATCACC
>CAZEIO010000113.1:2429-6493 GCA_964512525.1 uncultured Halobacteriales archaeon | reverse complement strand
TGTGACTGGAACTCCTCGACGGCCTCGCGTTCGTCCGCGTCGCTCGCTCGCTCGTGGGCGTCCGCTGTGGCGGCGTACACCTCGCGGGGACCGATGGTCCCCCACGTCAGGTGGGCCGACAGGCGCGAGGTGGCGTCCTCGGCGGGGTACTCGCGGCCCTCGTCGTACCGGAAGATATCCGTCTCACAGAAGTCCGTCAGTCGCTCGCGGGCGCGGTCTGTGCCCGCCAGTTCGACGTCTGCCTCCGGTGCGTTGAACCCGAGGTCCCCGTGGTCCGGTATCGAGTCGCCGTCGCCCGGATCGACGGCCACGTCACCGCCGCCGGGGGTCGGTGCAGGGTCGTCCTTCGGGCGGTCCCGCCACTTCTTCCAGAAGTAGGTGTACACGGAGTAGTAGTCGCCGGCGTTGGTCGTTATCGAGCCGGGTTCGTGGTGGAGTGAGTCCTCGTAGGTCTCGACGCCCACGCCCGCGGTCTCGAGTCGCTCCCGCACCGCGGCGTCGCGGTCGCGGCCGAACCCGGAGTGACTGCGGTTCCAGACGACGCGGTTCTCGTCGTGTGCCTCGGCGACGCGGGGAACTACCTCTCGTGGGTCGCCGCGTTCGATCAGCAGGTCGCCGCCCAGTTCGCGGTAGTCGTCCCGGAGCGACCGGAGGGCGTCGAGCATGAACGCCACCCGCGGCGGCGAGCCGTGTTCGAGGGTGGCGTCGTCGAAGACGAACAGCGGTACGGCGGCCCCCGACCCGTCCTCGCCGGCCGGCCAGCCGACGCCGGCGGCGGCCGCGAGACCGACGTTGTCCGGCACTCGTAGGTCGCGGCGGTGCCAGTGAATTGCCATACGTACTGCTCGCCCTCGGCGCAGTTGAACGTTCGTGTCTCGGCGTCCGCTGGGTATTTCTGCCCTGCCCCGCTAGACCGAGTATGTCGGAGACAGGGCAGAGCGAGGACCTGCCGCGAACGGACGAGGAGTGGCGCGAGGTCCTCACCGAGGAGGAGTACGAGATACTGCGTGATCGCGGCACCGAGCCGAAGTTCAGCGGGGACCTGCTGGACGTTTCCGGCGAGGGCACGTTCACGTGTGCCGGCTGTGGACAGGCACTGTTCGACAGCGACACGAAGTTCGACTCGAAGACGGGCTGGCCTTCCTTCTACGACGTGGCCAACGAGGGTAACGTCGAAACGAGAGTGGACACCCGCCACGGGATGGAGCGCATCGAGGTCGTCTGCTCCCGTTGTGAGGGACACCTCGGGCACGTCTTCGAGGACGGTCCGGACCCGACTGGCAAGCGGTACTGCATCAACAGCGCCGCGCTCGAGTTCGACGCGGACGAGTAGTCTCGACCCGCGCACTTTAGCATCCGGCCCGCGTCGGCCCTGCCATGACCACGCGCGACCAGCCGCGCCGGCGGCGAGCGGGTGACCGGTCGTGAGCGAGACGTCGCCCGACCGGGCCGTCCACCTCCCCGTCGGCGAACCGGAGTCCGTCCGGACGCAGGTGAACCTCGCTCGACGAGCCGAACAACTGGGCTACGACCGCGTCTGGCTGCCGGAGACGTGGGGCCGCGAGGCCGCCGCGACGCTCGCGACCGTCGCCGCCGAGACGGAGACGGTTGGCATCGGCACGAGCGTCCTGAACGTGTACTCGCGGTCGCCGACGCTCATCGCACAGACGGCGGCGACGCTGCAGGAACTCTCGGGAGGCCGGGCACGGGTGGGCGTCGGCCCGTCCGGGCCGGCGGTCATCGAGGGCTGGCACGGCGAGTCCTTCGAGCGACCGCTCCGGCGGACCCGCGAGACGATAGACGTCGTCCGGCAGGCGCTGTCGGGCGAGGTCGTGGAGTACGACGGCGACGTGTTCGACCTGACGGGCTTCCGACTGCGGCAGGGACCGCCGGAGACGCCGCCACCGCTCGACGCGACGGGGATGGGGCCGAAAGCGGTCGAACTCTGCGGTCGCTTCGCCGACGGGTGGCACGCCATCGTCCTCACGCCCGAGGGCCTGCGCGAGCGGCTGGCGGACTTCCGTCGCGGCGCGGAGTTGGGGGACCGCGACCCCGACGACCTGCGGGTGACCCTGTCGCTGACCTGCTGTGCACTCTCCGACGGCGACGAGGCACGCCGACTCGTGCGCGAACACGTCGCCTTCTACGTCGGCGCGATGGGCACCTACTACCAGGAGTCACTGCGGCGGCAGGGACACGGCGACGTGGCCGACGAGGTGGCCGCGAACTACGCCTCCGGCGACCGCGAGGCGGCGGCCGCGGCGATCCCGGACGACCTGCTGGACCGTCTCGCGCCCGCAGGCACGCCCGACAGGGTCGTGGAACTCGTCGAGCGGTTCGAGGCGGTACCGGGCCTGGACAGCGTCGCCGTCGCGCCGCCCCGTGGCGCCGACTACGAGACCGCGAGGCAGACACTAGCGGCGCTGTCGCCCTGAGGAGGGATCCTTCTCGAGGACGGTGGCGTACCGGGCAGCACCGTCGCGCCGGACGACCGCGGCCACGCGCCAGCGGGTGCCCGCGACGACGGCGCGGAACTGCGCCGGCGTGAGCATCGACAGCCGGGTCCAGTCGGCCGTCCAGTCGCCGTACCGCACGCGGAACCAGCGGCGGGCGTGGGTCGCCGGACCGTCGTCCGGCCAGGCGTAAACGTCCTCTCGGCTGTCGTCGCCGTCCCACTGGTCGATCGGCTCGGCGGGCGTCACCGCTCGCGGGTCCTCGAGGTCCACGACGACGCGGCCCCCCGGACCGGTCACGGCGTGGAAGTCCGCGAGCACCGACCGCATCCCGACGGGGTAGTCGTACACCCCGAACCCCCCGCCGAGTGCGAGGACGGTGTCGAAGCGGTCGCGGCAGGTCGGGAGGTCTGCGGCGTCGGCGACGGCGACGCGTTCGAGACCACGGTCGCCGGCCGTCCGGACCGCGCCCGGACTCGGGTCGATACCGACCACGGGGTGGCCGTCCCGCTGGAGCGGGCGGGCGTGGCGACCGGCGCCACAGTCCACCGCGAGCACCCGGCCCTCGACGTGGTCGAGTGCCGCCCGTTCCACGTCGCTCCAGTCGTCGTACCCGCGGAAGTGCCAGCCGGGGTCGGCGGCCGTCACGCGACCGTCTGGGTGGAGGTACGCGGGGTCTGACTGCAGGCTGTCGCGGTGGTAGTCGAGGACGACGCGGCCGAAGACGTCCGCCGGCGAGACGCCAGCGGGGTCTGAGAGGGCGGACCGAGACGCACCCAGAGCGGCCTCGGTGACACCCTCGCGGGATGACCGGGGCATGGGACTGAGTGGCGGTCTGCGACGAGCCTGTAAGTGTCTTGTCCCGGCCCGGCGTCTGACGCCCGCTCCGACGCTCGGGCCGCGTTCGACGACGCTTATGCATCTCCGACGGCAACGACCATCGTGGCAGAGACCGCGCTGTACCGGGTGCTGGACAGTCCGCACGACGACGCGTGGCTGTTCGTCCCCGTCGAGGCCGGCTCCGACGGGGCCGGGTCGCCGCCGGCGGAGAGCGCCGACGACAGCGACGACACGACGGGGACCGACGGCCCCTCGCCGGGAATTCCGGACACCGGCGGATCGGCGTCCAGTCACGGCGCGGCGCGGCCGGGGCCCACGACGTCTCGACAGTCGTACGACCCCGTCGCAGTCCCCCGGTCGGGGCACGGCGACCTGGACGACGCCGTGGCTTCGCTGTTGCCCGGCTACCTCGTGCGTGCGACGCTCTCGTGGGCCGACCCCGAACCGCGGATTCGCGACCTATCGGTCGTGAAGCGGACGCTGTTCGAGTTCGCCGAAGACGTGGTGAACGTGTTCGAGGCCGCCGAGGCGGCCTGGACCGAGGCAGCCGCGACCGGCGAGGCGATGGCGTCGCGCGTGACTCGCGGCACCGACGGTGCGGTCAACGGTGTCCTCTACGTGTTCGCGGACGCAGACGGCGGCGACCGTCTCGCGGAGTTCCGCTCGGGGACCCGCCCGCTGGAACCGCTCGTCCAGCGAGTGAACGAGGCGGCACCGGCCGCGGGCGGCGAGAGCGAGAACCCCTGGGACCCGGACGGCGACTCGCCGGAC
>CAZEIO010000113.1:0-2329 GCA_964512525.1 uncultured Halobacteriales archaeon | reverse complement strand
CGGCGACGACGGCGTCGGCCGTCGCCACGGCGTCGAGAGCGGCAGACGTCAGCGGTCGTCCGGGTGCGACGACGGCGACGGTGCCGTCGAGCGAGAGGGCTCCCGGCCCGAGCGGCGATTCTGGCCCGTCGAGGAGGGCACGGAGGCGGTCGCGGGCCGTCTCGTCGCCCGCCCGGGGATACCCGAAGTCGGCGAGGACGGCCTCGTACGCTGGCTCCCACTCCGCGAACTTCATCGGCCGCCGTGCCGGTCGGCCGCGACCGGTCCGGCGTCCGCGTGTACCCGTCCGGTCTCGGCGTCCAAGACCGCCCACGAGCGACGCGGTGCCCGGTCGGCGTCGTGGAAGACGTGTTCGGGGACGACGGGCGCGGGCACGGGGACGAAGCCGCGACCCCGCATGGCCGAGACGGTGTCGAACACGCCGGTCGGGCCGCCGTCGGCGGCCGAGACGTGGATGAGGCGGTCGTCGCCGCGCTCGTAGTAGTGTGTGAACCGCTCGCGGGCAGGCCCGGGACAGGCGAGCGTCTCGACGCCGCCGAGCGTCGTCACCCGCTCGCCGTCGGCGGCGAGGACGAGGCGCTTCTCGTCGGCTCCGGTGGGCGTCCGCGTGCCGGCGGTCGTCGCGTCGGCCGCACGCTCCTCGCGCCACTCGAACTCCGGCGTCCGGTACGGCGGCCCCTCTGCGACGACGTACAGCGCGAGTCCCCCCTCCGCGAGGTGGACCCGGTCGTTGCCGACGTGGAAGGTCCGCTCTCCGGTGTCCGTCTCGCCGGCGACCAGCGGCGGGTCGGCGAGCGTGGCGACGAGGCGGTCTGCGGCGGCGGTGTCGCGGGCGACGAGGAGGGCGACGCGGTCACGCGCGGCGGCACGGGCGACGAGGGACAGCGCCGCGTGGGGGTCGGTCGAGTCTGGCTCCGACACCTCGACCGTCGCGGGACCGCCGGCGACGGGCACCGGGTCGTCGCCGGGGTCGGCGAGGCGGACGGCACGGTCGTCGTTCAGTTCGTAGCCGAGCCGCTGGCAGGCGTCGCGCACGGCGGCAGTCGTCGAGGAGTCACGCATTACCGGGCCTTGGCGCTCGGGGGTCATATGTGTCCGGTCGCCGGCGCGGGCGGGGTTCCCGGGCAGGGGTGGCTATTAGTGACCGGCCCCGGAACCGCCTCGGCGTGAATGTCCGGTAAACCGACGTTCGAGGTGTTCGAGGACAGCGCCGGCGAGTGGCGGTGGCGCCTCGTCGCCACGAACGGCAACATCATCGCCGACAGCGGCGAGGGCTACCAGTCGAAACAGGGCGCACGCCGGGGTATCGACAGCGTCAAGCGCACCGCCCCTGCGGCGACCGTCCGGGTCCTCGACGACGACTGATACGCTCTACCGCCGTACCGCCCGATACCAGCCGCTTCGGCGGCCGACACGCCCGTTTCTCTCTAACTCGCCCGATCGACGATTCCGCCGTCTCGGAGCCGCTGGAGCTCGGTTTCGCGGGCTTCGGCGGAATCTTGTGTATTATAAGTCAGACCGCCGTGAGTCCGATACTGTGTGTCGTCTTCGGACAGTCACTGGTCGCCGACGGCCGACCTCTCCGCGGACCGGGCGGCGGGCGTCGGTCTCGGCTGAATCTCTGATCGAGTCATGAGCAGGCGCTCTCGACAGGCACTCGCCGTCGCGTTCGCACTCACCGTTCCGTGGATTACGGTCTGGACCGCGACGACGGTGTTCCCGCTGGTCGGTCTCGAGCCGGTCGGCTTCTTCGCGGACCTCCCCGAGGTCGCCGTCGTCGCGGTCAGCGGCCTGTCGGTACTCGCGGCGTCGTTCCTGCTCGCGTGGGCCGCCGAGACGGCCGAGAAGGACGTCCCCCGCGCCTTCGCCATCGCCGTCCTCGCGGTACTCGCGGTCGCGCCAGAGTACGCCGTGGACGCGCTGTACGCGTGGGAGGCGGGCGCGAAGGCGGGCACCGCGGCGGGCGTGGAGGCCGGCAACCTCGCGGTCGCGAACATGACCGGGGCCAACCGCATCCTCATCGGCATCGGCTGGGCCGGCATCGCCCTGTTCACCGTTTACCGCGCCGGAGCCGACCAGGATTCGGCCGTCGAGCGCCGCGCCGGCCCGCTCGCGGACGTGGTGACGCTGGACCGGGACATCAACCTTGAGATCACGTTCCTGCTGGCGGCGACCGCGTGGGCCTTCCTCGTCCCGTTCAACGGCGGCATCGACGCGCTCGACATGCTCATTCTGGTCGGGCTGTACGTCGCGTACATCCTCGTGGTCCTGCGAGGTGACGTGGACCCGTCCGAGGAACACGTCGGCGTCCCGAACTACCTGCAGGGGT
>CAZEIO010000112.1:0-6516 GCA_964512525.1 uncultured Halobacteriales archaeon | reverse complement strand
GCGACCGTCTCGCGGATGGCCTTGTACTTCGGCTCGATCCACGTCAGAAAGCGCATACTCGCGAGCCCGATGAGCGGCACCGGGAGCAGGACGATAACGGCGAGCGGCGGCGACAGCCACAGGAGGACGAGACCGATGCCGCCGACGGTGGCGACGACGCGGATAATCTGTCGGACCTCCGTCGAGAGGAAGTTCTCCAGCCGGTTGATATCGTTGTTGAGGATGGACATCGTCGCCCCCGTCTGGTGGTTGGCGAAGAAGTCGAGCGAGAGGTGCTGCATGTGGTCGTACGTGTCGTCCCGGAGATCGCGCTGTATCTTCTGGGCGGTGGACTGGAGGAGGTATCGCGACGCGAACCGCGTGGCCGAGCGGACGACGTAGGCGACGGCGGCGATGAGCGCCAGTCGCTGGAGGACGCTCATCCGGGCGGCCTCGCCCACCAGCGGACTCGCCGGTATCAGTCCCGCGTCGGCCAGCAGTCCGCCCTCGCCGGAGCCGTTGATGACCCGGTCGATGGCCGCACCGACGACGATGGGCGGCACGAGTCGCGCGAGGCGGGTGGCGATGGAGGAGACGATGCCGACGGTGAGCCGCAGCCAGTACGCCCGTGCGTAGGCGAACAGGCCCACCATCGGGTGGCCGTCCACTTCTCGCCTGACGTCCTCGAAGCCGCCGATCTCACCGGACACGAGACCGTATCGCAGGGCTCTGGCCTGTTAAACCCGCCTCTCGGACCCGCGGGTTTCCGGTTCCTGTGTCGGACGACGGTCGGGCGAACGCCCGACAGAAGGCCTATGCCGCGCCGCCCGCGGGTTGGTCCACAGTGAGTCCCCGCCGCCGCTCTCCCGTCGTCCACTCGTCCGGACCGCCAGTCGTACTATCGCCCGCCAGCGGAGGCTCCCCTTCGTGACCGACGACCGCCACGCGGCGCCGTCGGCGTCGGCACGGCGAGCGACAGACACCGACGGCGGGCGCCGGCACGGTGGCGTGTCTCGCCGGGCCGTCCTCGGCGGGACGGCGAGTGCCGCCGCGACGGCGCTGGCGGGGTGTGGCGCCGTCCCGAACCCGTTCGCGCGGGCCGACGACGCCCCGACCGAGGCGGTAGCGGACGAGGCGGCCACGGAACTCGCCGAACGGTTCGCGCCGACGCTTTACTTCGACGACCGCGAGCGGTGGTTCCCGACGGACCCGCGGCCGTACACGAGCGAGTCCGAGGGGACGACCGTCGTGGACGGGTTCGACGCCTTCGACGGCTACGTGGAGCGGTTCGACGACGCGCCGCCGGACCCGCAGGTGTTCTACCACGTCGTCGGCTACCGGGACTCGCCGCTTGCGGTCGTCCAGTACTGGCTGTACTCGCCGTTCGACCAGTTCACCACGAACTTCCACTGGCACGACTGGGAACTGCTGCAGGTGTTCGTGGACACCGACACCGGCGAGCCACAGCTGTACGTCGCCAGTTCCCACTCGCGGCGGGTGCCGAACAACGAGTACCTCGACCCGGACGCCGACCGCCGTCCGCGGCTGCTCAGCGAACTCGGCTCGCACTCCTCCGGACTGTCGGTCAACGACGACGCCGACGGCTTCCAGCGACTGCCGAGCGACGGCGACATCGCCGACATCACGAACCGCGCGGTGGACGAGCTGGAGGACGTCGCCGGACTGCCGCTGGCCTACGGGCTGCCGCGGGACGAGCAGTTCTCGCTGCCGTACGTCGTGCCGGAACTCGACGGCGCACCCGTGTACGAACATCCCGACCTGCCGAACGTCGAGCGGTCGGACCTCGTTCCCGACGACGTGACGGTGCGGTCGCTCGCGGCACTCGAGTCGCCGCCCGAACTCCCCCGCCGCGAGACCGGTCTCGTCTTCGAGTTCGAGGGCCGCGACACCGGCGCGGACGTGGAGTACGGCCTCGCGCCGACGGCCGAACTGGAGGACATCGAGGCCTTCACCGGGCCGCAGCTGAGCTTCGAGTTCGCCGTCCCGGAGTTCGCCGAGGACGCCGTCGCCAGCCACATCACGACGAGCAAGACGCCGTGGAAGGAGCCGCGGTACACGAGACCGGCGAGCGACATCACGGAGCGGACCCACCGGCAGGCGCTCGCGAACCGCTACGACGCCATCGCGAAGCCGTCGCCCGTCAACCGGGTCGTCGCCCGCGTGACGAACGCCGTCGCCAGCGGAGAAGCCCCCGACGGCGAGGGACTGACGACGACTGCAACCGCCACCGAACTGTTCGCCCTCCTCGAGAGCGAGCCGACCGCCGTCCCCACGTTCAACGGCGTGGCCGTAGTCGCGGGGGTCGCCGACGGTGACCACCGCCTGACGGTCAACGGCGCCGGCGTCGCGCCGCACTCCGAGACCGTCTCGGTCGCCGGCCCGGAGACCACGGTCGGCGGCGTGGACGGCGAGGTGCCCGTCGTCGCCAACGAGCGAGCGCGCAAGCTGGCGGTGGACCCCAGCGACTCCGAGAGCGACGTCGTCGGCCTCGCCGTCGAGGACGACTTCGCAGGCCGTCTCTACGACGCCCCACTGTCCGGGCCGGACGCGGTGTACGTCCACGAGGGCGGTGCCTACACGACCGAGGTGCGCGACAGCGAGGACGAAGTCGGTGCCGTCCGGGTCAATCCCGACTCGGCAACCGACGAGCGAGTGCTGGTCGAGAAGCCGGAGACCGGGAAGGCGTCGCTGGCGACGTACCTCGCGACGCTGGCCGAGGAGACGCGGACGTCGGTGGCCGCCGTCGGCGACAGCGACGACGGCGACACCGGCGACGGCCAGGGCGGGAGCGACCAGGACGGACAGGGCGGTGCCGTGGACGGACTGACACAGGCGCTCGGGGCGGTCGCCGAGGCCGCACAGATGGCCGCCGAGCGAGCCGAGGCGGGCGACGGGCAGGGGGCAGACCAGCAGTTACGGGCCGTCGCGACGCGACTGGAGACGGTCAGCGAGCGACTGACGACGGCCCGCGGGAGCGGTGACCTGCCGGGATCGCTCGGGCGGGCCGTGGAGAATCGGCTGGGACAGGCCCGGCGGCGGACGGAGCAGGCGCGGGAGTCGGGGAAACTGTAGTCGGGGAGCGGCGACGGTCGCCGGCGGCGGCAGGGATTTGTCGCTCCGTCCCCCAGGGGAGCCGATGGGTACCCACGGTCATCCGGGCTTTCACTCGCTACACGAGGAGCGGGCGACGACGCTGTCGGTCGAGGGGGACCTTCCCGGGTGGCTGGACGGCAGTCTCGTCCGCAACGGTCCCGGTGCCTTCTCGGTTCCCGGCGGCGGGTCGGCCGACCACTGGTTCGACGGACTGGCGATGCTCTACCGGTTCACCTTCGATCCCGGTGACCGGGGGCGGGACACCGGAACGGACGTCGTCCACTACCGCAACCGCTTCCTGCGGACCGACGCGTTCGAGCGGGCCCACGCGGGGTCGTTCGACGGCGGGTTCGCCACCGGTGAGACGACACTACGGGAGCGGCTGGCGGCCCTCGCGACCGACGCCTACGACAACGCGAACGTCGTCGTCGAGCGGGTGGGCGAGCAGTACCTCGCGCTGACAGAGTCGCCCCGCCGGGTCGTCGTGGACCCGAACACGCTCGCCGTCGAGGGCCACGACCGGGACGACGGAAGCGAGCCGTCGGGCCAGCTGGCGTGTGCCCACCTCCGCCGGGACCCCGCGACGGGGGCGCTCCTCGGACTGGAGACGGAGTTCGGTCGCACCCACCAGTACCACATAAACGCCCTGACGGCGGCGGGCGAGCGCCGTCACGTCGGCAGCGTCGAGACGGAGAAGCCGGCGTACATGCACTCGTTCGGGCTGACGCCGCGGTACGTCGTGGTGACGGAGTTCCCGCTGCGCGTGGACCCACTGCGGCTGTTCCGACCCGGCCGCCAGCCGCCCTTCGTCGAGCAGTTCGAGTGGGAACCGGAACGGGGCACCCGGGTCGTCGTCGTGGACCGAACGACTGGCGCGGTCGTGGCGGAGCCGGTGACCGACGCCGTCTTCGGCTTCCACCATGTCAACGCCTTCGAGCGAGACGGCGGACGAACGGTCGTCGTGGACCTGGAGACGGTGCCCGACGCCGAGTCCATCGACTCGCTGTACGTGGACTCGCTGCGGGCGGGCGACCTCGACACCTTCGCCGGCCGGCTGGAGCGGTTCACCCTCCGCCTCGGAGGAGACCGGTACGGGACGGGCGAGGCGACCGTCGAGCGCGAGACGCTATACGACGGCGGCACCGCACTGCCGACGGCCTCGCCGGCCCGCTGGTGCCGGCCACACCGGTACGTGTACGCGATGAGCATGGACCAGCCGGTGACGGAGTGGGCTCGTGGGGTGCTGAAGCTCGACACCCAGACGGGGACGGTCACCGAACACACTGCCGGCGGCGACTACTTCGTCGAGCCGGTGTTCGTGCCGGCGCCCGCGGACGAGCGCGACCGCGAGGACGACGGCGTGGTCGTGACCGTCGCGCTGGACACCGACGCCGACCGGTCGCGGCTGCTGGTGCTCGACGGCACCGACCTGACCGAGCGAGCGCGGGCCGACCTGCCCCACGCCGTCCCCTTCGACTTCCACGGCCGGTACTTCCCCGAACTGCGGGCGAAGGCGGCCGGGTAGAAGCCCCGCCTCGCGAAGCGCAATTCGACCGCCGAACTGGTTGGTACAACGATAACACCTGACGGTAAACAATAGTTATCTGTCGTTACCATCACCGTAACTGGACGTTACGTGGACCACGTCGAAGGGGGTGCGACGAGAGAGGCTGCCGCGAATAGTTGTCAACGAAAATTAATACAGTCGGCTGAAGCGTGTCCTGTTTTTAAAATGTTATGGCCGATACACTGGCCCAATTCCGGGGGGAATCAATGAGCGACATCGATCATACCGAGAGGAAGGGAGCGCATCGAGTCCACGCGGCGACGCCGGTCGTCGCCGATGGAAGAGCAATCGAGACGACGGCCTCGACCGACGCCAGATGAGCGGGGGGACACTCGTCTCCGGGCGCGCGGGCACCGTCTTCGTCGTCCTCGTCGCGCTGTTGGTGGTCGGGGCGGCGCCGGCGACGGCGGCGGAGATCGACCCGGATCCGAATCCACCCTACCCGCAGCAGTGTGGCGTGGATGTGATGCTGGTTCTTGACGCTACTCAGTCGGTGTCAGGAAATCTCACAGACGAGAAACGAGCCGCCAACCAGACAGTCGACAATCTCTCGCAGACGGATGCCGTTTCCGGCGTCGGCGTCGTCAGCTTCTACGATGCTGGCGGGGACGGTGCAAATACGCAGGCCGCGATAACCAGTCTCGACAGTCAGAGCGACGTCTCCAGTGTCAAGGAAGCAATCGGTTCCATCTCACTCGGACCTTCAGAGTCGCTGACGAACTGGGAGGCAGCCCTCCTCGAGGCCTCGAAGAGTGAGAACGACGACGACGGGGACGTGCCGAACGAGGACCTGAACAAACCCGCTGACATCGTCATCATCGTCTCGGATGGCGATCCGAACGCCTACGGCTACCCCAATTCGACGACCAATGACTTCAGCGGCGAAGATGCACTCGCGAACGCGACGAACGCCTCAAACGTCCTGAAGAGTGAGGGCACCCGCGTCGTCGGTGTCGGATTCCCAGGTGGTGGTGAGGGACAAGATGTCAATGAGTCGTCGTTCGAGGCCATCACGAACGGGTCGAACAGCGTCACCGGCAGCGACGACGATCAAGAGAATGACTACTACCTCGTCGATGACTCAAGCAAGCTCGACACAGTCCTCACCGACATCGTCGACGAGGTCGACTGCGGCATCGACGTCACGAAGACGAACGACGCCAACGAGGACGAGACGTTCACCGACACGGAGACGGCGAGCGAGCCGGGCCAGAACGTCACCTACCAAGTCACCATCGAGAACACGGGCAACATCGACCTCTCGCTGGACTCCTACAACGACAGCGTGTACGGCGAAGTCAATCTCAGTCAGACCCTCGTCGGCGAGACGCTACCCGCAGGCGAGACGACCACCGTGACGTTCGTCGGCGAGGCGCCGCCGGAGAACCAGAGCAAGACGAACGTCTTCACGGTGAACGCCTCCGACGAGGAGGGCTTCAGCCTGACCGACAGTGACGACGCGACCGTAAACTCGCCCGACCTCGACCCGTCGATCGACGTCACGAAAGCAGTCGACGCCAACAACGACAGCGAATTCAACGACACCGAGACCGCCAATCAGGACGGGCAGGACGTCACCTACCGTGTCAACGTCACCAACACCGGGCCGAACAACGTCACTATCGACTCGTTCGACGACAGCGTCTACGGCACGCCCGACGTCAGCTCCAACCTGACCGGCACCGAACTCGCGCCCAACGAGTCCATCGAGGTCACCTTCGAGGGCTCTGCACCAGAACTCGAGGGTGACTCCAAGACCAACGTCTTCACCGTCAACGCGACGGACCCCAACGGAGACCTGGCGAGTGACGAGGACACGGCGACGGTGAACGCGCCCGACTTCGAACCTTCGATCA
>CAZEIO010000111.1:0-6534 GCA_964512525.1 uncultured Halobacteriales archaeon | reverse complement strand
GACCGCTCGGTGGCGACTATCTCGAGTGTGTGATCGACGGTGACCGTGAGTCGCTCGCCGCCGGCCTCGTAGTGTACCACCGCCCGGAGTGGGTCCTCGCTCTCGACGAGGGCGTCCTCGGGTCCGGCCGCGCGGACGCGAGACAGCGGTGCCGTCCGCACGTCCACGCCGTGGTCGTGAAAGAAGGCGACGACCGGCGCACGGTTCGCGAGGCCGGCGCCGAGGTCGGTCGTGAACGTCTCGTTACAGCGCTGGCACTCGAACCGTGCGGTCGGGACGGCGAAGTCCGGGGCGTCGCCGGGCGTCTCGCCCGCCGTCGAGAGCGACCGGACGATGCGGCCCTCGCAGTAGGGACAGAAGCCGTCGTCGGCCTGCTGGAAGTTCGACCGGACGTACCGCTCGGTGACGGCGGGCAACTCCCCGGTGTCGTGGTCGGCGAAGACGCCCGGCGGCACACGGAAGTGCGTCCCCACGTCGCAGTCCGCACAGTCGATCCGGGCCCGCTCGTCGTCGTAGGTGAAGGTGCGCTGGCCGCCACAGAAGCCACACGGCTCCTCGACGGGGACCGGTCCGACGGCACCGACCCGCGTGTACGCGCCGGCGAGCAGCGACCCGACCACCGACGACCCGGCGACCGTGAGGCGGTAGCCGTCGTCGGTCTTCGTGACGAACGTGTCCACCAGTTTGCTGAGGTGGTAGTTGAAGCGCCCGGAGTCCGCGACGCCGACCGCCTCGCGCAACTCCGAGAAACTGGCCTCGTTGTCCTCGGCGTCCCACAGTGCCTGCAGGATGTTGACCCGCATGGGGTCGGAGAGCGCGGCGAAGGCCGCCGCCGGCTCCGCTCCCTCGACGATCCCGGAGTCGTCCATGTGCCGGGTTGCAGCGAGGTCCCGAAAGGACTGACGGTGCGTCCGACGCCGAGGTGAGTCGCGGGCCCGCCGACCACGCCGGACCGAAGCGAAGGCGAAAAACCCCCGTCGGCCATCCAGAGCACATGGACTGGCCCGACCGAGTCGGCGTCGTCGGCGGCGGCATCGTCGGTCTCGCGGCGGCCTACAGCGTTGCCGCCCGCACCGACGCGAGCGGCGCCGACACCGAGGTGGTGGTGTTCGAGCGCGACGACCCCGGCGACGGCTCGACCACCCGCGCCGGGTGTGGCCTGCGGACCTTCTACACGACGCGGGCGAACGTCCGACTCTCGCAGGCCGGCCTCCGGTTCTGGCGCAACGCCGCGGCCACCCTCGGCCGCGACGTCGGCTTCCGGGAACACGGCTACTGCTTCCTGACCGGCGACGAGGGCACCGCCGCCGAACTCCGGCGACAGGTCCGCCGCCAGCGAGCCTACGGCGGTCCCGCCGTCCCGGGACTCGACGCCGTCGCCGACCGCGTCCCCGGACTGCACACAGACCGCTACGTCGAGGGCGTCGTCGCGCCGACGGCCGCCCTCGCCGCCCCGGCGAAGATGGTCACGGCACTCGTGGCCGCCTGTGACGACCTCGGCGTCGAGGTGCGCTCGCAGACGCCCGTCGAGGATCTCGACCGCACCGGCGACGGCGTCCGCGTCACGACCCCGGCGGGGACGGAGCGGGTTGACCGCCTCGTCAACGCCGCCGGCGGCTGGGCGGCCCGCGTCGCCGCGATGGTCGGGGACGACCTGCCCGTCGAACCGCGACGCCGGCGCATCGTCGCCTTCGAAGACCCCGCGCCGGACCGACTGCCGCTGACGGTTGACCTCGACAGCGGCGTGTACTTCCTGCCCGGTCCCGACGGCCGACTCCTCGCCGGCGGTCACTTCGACGCGACCGACCCGGCCGTCGACCCGGACCGGGCGCTGACGCGGGACCGCGACGCGGCGTACGAGCGACGCCTCCTGGAGCGAGCGCGAGACTGCACGACGCTGTTCGACGACCCGAGCGTGGTCGAGTCGTGGACCGGCATGTACGCGATGACCGAGAGTCGGGTGCCGGTCGTCGAGGCCGTCGGCGACGTGGTCCACGCCGCGGGCTTCTCGGGACACGGCATCATGCAGGCCCCCGGCGCGGGACAGGTGGTCGCCGACCTCGTCGCCGGCGCGGACCCGTCGCTGGTCCCGGCCGAGAGCGTCTCCCGGGCCCGCGCGAACGACGCGCCGGACCTGCAGTTCTGACGCCGCCCGCGGTCTCGACGCCTACCCTTCTAGCGTCGTCGGCCGGCCGTACGCGTCGAACACCCGGTAACGTCGCCGGTCGGCGTAGCCCGCGACCGTCGCCGTCTCGAGGGCCGTCCCTCCGAGTTCGACCGTCTCGTCAACCGACCGGTCGCTCGCCGCCGGCGCCTCGACGACGCGGAGTTCGACCGGGTCGCGGTCCGCGCCGGTGACGACCCCGACCACGTACGACTCGCGGTCGAGGACGTACGGACCCGAGAGGTCCGGCCCACCGACGGCGTCCACGAGTTCGGCGACGGACAGTTCCGCCTCTCCCCGGTGGGCCGTGACGTGGTCGCGGTGGAGGGCGTCAAGCGGGTGCTCCCAGCGACGACCCCGGAGCGACGCCGGTCCCTCGACCGTCGTTCCCGCGAGTCTCCGGCCCGTCACCCCGTCGGGGTCGACGACGGCGTCGTGGACGACGAGTCTGAGGTCGTCGTCGGCGTCGGCCTCGCCACGGATCGCCTCGAGGCGGTCGAGTTCGTCGGTCAAGTCCAGTTGCGTCGTCTCCTCGCCCATACCCACGGGCCGGCCGCCCGGGAAGTGTAGCTGTCGGACGAGGGCGACCCCGACCCGTCCACCGGTGGTCACGCCGGCGACGGAGTCTGACTCCCGTCTGACCGACGGCGGACGGCGAAGCCGGGTTTATACCGGCCCGCGGTCGCGGTCGAAACGTCAACCGAGAACGATGTCCGCGTCAGTCTTCGCCTTCCTCGGGTCGGTGCCCGAACTCCGGGTCGCGGCGGCGGGCAACGTCGCGAACCTGCTCGCCGCCGCCGGCGACGACGTGGCCGTCCTGGACCTCCAGCCGCGGACCGCCCCGCCGCCGCTGTGTGACCACGGCGACCGGGGACTGGCGACGGCACTCGCCGGCGAGCGCACGCCCAGTACGCTCGCGACGCCCGTCGCGGCCGCGCCGACGGTCCCCGCGAGTGCCGACGGCGAACCGTTCGGTGCCGGCGGCGTCTCCCTCGTGCCGCTGACCGACTCCCTCACCCGGGTGGTCCCGCCCGAGGACGACCCCGCCGACGCCGCCGGACGGGTTCTCGACGACCTCGCGACCACCTTCGACGCCGTCTGTGCGGTCGCGCCGCCACTGCCCGACCTCGTCGGCGTGGACCGGCTCTGGGTGGCGACGCTGAACCGGACGGCCGTCCGGTCCTCGGCCGTCGTCGGCGTCCTCGACACCGCGGACCCCGAGACCGACCGTGCCCGCCTCCGCTCCGCGGCCCGCGGCGGTGTCCGGGCGGACTGCACGCTCGCGGTCCAGTCCGACGCCGACGCTCCGCCGCCGGCGGCCGTCCGCGAGGCCGACCACCCGCTCCAGGGCCGGATTCCGGCCGCCGACCCGTGGGCGGACGCGGCCGCCGACGCCTACCGGGAGTTCGCGGAGCGACTCGTCGAGGGCGGTCTCGACGGCGTGAGCGAGACGCCGCCGGCGCTGGTGACGCCCGGCACCACGACGGACACGCCGGCGGACACCGACGACCCCCGCCGTGTGACCGCCGCGGCGGGGGACGGCCACGCGACCGGCGCCGACGGTCACGACGACGAGTCTGACGGCGCGACGCGGTACGTCGAGTTCGCGGAGGGCGACGCGACCCCCGAGCGACGAACCGGCCCGGGTGCGCCGGGAGCTGCCGACGAGGCCGACGGCGACCAACAGACGAGCGGCTTCCGGCGACTGTTCCGCTGACCGGGCCCGTTCAGGCGACGCCGAGACCGAACCCGAGTACCAGCAGGCCGAGACCGACGGCGACGATGCCGCCGGCGATGCCGAGCTTGTACCAGCGCAGCCCGCGGACGATGTCCCGTTCGCGTTCGTTGGAGACGACGAATCGCTCCTCGCCCGGCCGGACGACGAGGTCCTCGGCACGGAAGACGTCGGCGTCGGGGTCTCGCGGGACGGCGTCGCCGAGGACGTACACGTCGTCGCCGGGAGCGAGGGTCCGCTCGTAGTACCGCCGGTCGCCGTGCGCGGTGCCGATGTCCACGACGTTCGTGATCGAGCCGGTCTGCTGGTCAACCGACCGCTCGCCCGCGACGAACCGCGCGACGTGGTCGGGTGCCGGCTCCTCGGCACCGACGGTCGCCGCGACGGGAAAGCGGTCGAACTCCGCGAGAACGGGGCCCGCGGTGACCCCGTCGCTGGCGGCCGCGTTCTCACTCACGCCGAGGAGTCCACCGCCGTCAGCGTGGTCGCCGACGTCCACCAGCACGCGACCGGTCTCGTCGGCGACGAAAAACGGGACCGAACGGACGCCGCTCGCGACCGTCTGCCAGCGGCTGTGCTTGCCGCGCTCGCTGTACTCCTCCACCGACCACGCCGCGAGGACGCACTCACGCCGGCCGATCGGCGACGAGAACGTGCCCGCGCCCTCGTCGGCGACCTCGACCGTTCCCTTCAGTTCGACCCGGCCCGGCGCCGAGAGCTGTCGCGCCGTCGTCGTCGGCGTCTCGGTGACGAGTTCGTACGGCCCACGGCGCTCGTGGCCGACGTAGAGCCCGTAGCCGCCGACCGAGACCAACAGCATCCCCACCACGACCCCGACGGTCGAGACCATGCGAGCGCGTGGGTCGGCCACGCTCAAAAAGCCGCGTGGCTGCTCTCGGTCGCGTGTCGCGCTCGCGGGTGTCGTAAGCCCGCCTCATTCCCACCTCGTCTCATCCAACCCCTCCCCACCTCGTCCCACCGGTGTCTGCCGTCCGTGTCGCCGGCGAAAGGGTTAGAAAGACGAGACACACAGTGGGGACGAGATGCCGACGACCCGACGACGGCTGCTACGCGGTGGGGCACTCGCCGGACTCGCCGGGGTCGCCGGCTGTCTGGGGACGCTCGCCGGTGCCGGAAACGGCGACGGGGGCGCGGACGGCGGTGGAGACGGCGACGTCACGACCACGGCCGGGACCACCGACGAGGAGCGACCCGACGGCGTGTACGTCCAGCCCTACGTCGAGCGGATGGCGATGGCGGGCACGGCGACGGCGGGTGACTACGGCTTCGGCGTGATGTGGACGACGCCGCACGTCTTCTGGACGCCGACCAACCGCGAACTCTCGCGCCAGCCCTCGAGTGGCTCGCTGCACCTGATGGCGACGGTCTGGGACGCCGAGACACGACTCGCGCTTCCCGAGGCCGGCGTGAACGTCGAGGTCGCCCGGGACGGCGACCTGGTGAGCCAGGAGGTCATCTACCCGATGCTCTCCCAGCGGATGGGGTTTCACTACGGCGGCAACTTCACCCTCGACGGCGACGGGACGTACACGGTTCGCGTCAGCGTCGGCGGCACGTCGGTCCGCCGGACGGGCGCCTTCGCCGACCGATTCGGTGACCCGGCGACCGCCGAGGTGGCCCTCGCGTTCACGCCGGAGACGAAGGCGCAGGTCTCGACGCGCGACCTCGACGCCGGCGGGCAACCGGGCGCCGTCGAGCAGATGCAAACGGAGATGCTGCCGGACTCGACGGTGCCGACGCTCGACGCCCTCCCGGGGCAGGCCGTCGGCACCGGCACGAGCGACGACGCGGCCCTGTCGGCGCTGTTTCTCCCGCCCGACGCCGCCGCCCGGTACGCCGACGACGGCTACCTCGCGGTGCTCGCCGCGACGCCGTACAACCGCTCGGTCCTCCCGTCGATGGGACTGACGGCGACGCTCACCCGCGGCGACACCACCCTCGCCGAGGGGTCGCTGACGCGGACGCTCGACCCCGACCTCGGCTACCACTACGGTCTGCCGGTCGCGGCCGAGGAACTCCGGTCCGGCGACCGCCTGACGCTGTCGGTCACCACCCCGCCACAGGTCTCCCGGCACGAGGGCTACGAGACCGCCTTCCTCGAGATGGACGACGTGACACTCACCGTCTGAGACGCCGCCGGACGGTCCGGCGGAAGCGAACCGAAGCGCACTCGTTCTCGCCGGCCGTCGCGACGGGCGTGAGCGACGACGAGGGCGGCGGCGCTCCCGCTTCGACGCCGCACGACCACCTCCGGCGCGACCCCGAAATGGCCCGTCTGGTCGAACGGTACGGCCGGCTGGAACTGTCGCCCGCGGCGGACCCCTTCGCCAGACTCGTCCGGTCGATCCTCCGTCAGCAGGTGTCCTCGGCGGCGGCCGACGCCATCGAAGCTCGCCTGACCGAGGCGGTGGAACTGTCGCCCGCGGCGCTACTGGCGGCCGACCCGGAGACGCTGCGGGCGGCGGGTCTCTCCGCGGCGAAGACCCGGTACGTCCGGGCGGTCGCGACGGCGTGGGCGGCGGGCGACCTCTCGGCCGAGCGACTGGCGGCGCTCGAAGACGACGCCGTCCGCCGGGAGCTGACGGCCGTCACCGGCGTCGGCGAGTGGACGGCG
>CAZEIO010000110.1:0-6558 GCA_964512525.1 uncultured Halobacteriales archaeon | reverse complement strand
TCGTCTCCATCGGCCGCGGCATCGAGGAGGAGGAGAACCTCCCGCTCGTCGAGGAGCTCGCGGACGCGCTCGGCGCGACGCTCTCCTCTTCGCGCCCGATCGTGGACAACGGCTGGCTGCCGAAGAACCGGCAGGTCGGCCAGTCCGGCAAGGTCGTCACGCCGGACGTGTACATCGCGGTCGGCATCTCGGGAGCGGTCCAACACGTCGCCGGCATGAAGGGCGCCGAGACCATCGTCGCGGTCAACACCGACCCCTCCGCGCCTATCTTCGACCTGGCGGACTACGGCATCGTGGACGACCTGTTCGAGGTCGTCCCCGAACTCATCGAGGAGTTCTCGTAGTCGGTCGGCGGCCCGTCGTCGTCGCGTCTCCCGTTTCTGCGCTCGCGACCTCACCCGAGGACCGCTACGACCGCAAGCACCGCGAGGTACTCGACGGCCGGCCAGACGGCGAAGCCGGCGACGGCCCCGAGACCGAGCCACTGCGCGGGGTCGTCCGACCGTCCCCGGCCGGTCGCGTACTCGCCGTAGGCGAGCGTGAGTAGCAGTCCGAGGGGGCCGGCGACCACGTACAGAGACAGCCAGACGGGGACACCGAGACCGGAGACCGTCTCGACGAGGACGCTGAGACCGGCCGCGAGCACCGTCAACAGGAGTGCGGCGACGGCGCCCGCCGCGCCGACGGCGGCGACTCGCCGGCCGTCCGCGGGTGCCCGGTCGGTGCCGAACCAGACCGCGAAGCCGTAGGTCAGCGTCCACGCGACGCTCCCGCCGAGGACGAGACCGACGAGTGCCGGGCCGTCGAGGCCGGCCCCGGGAAGGTGCACGTCCCGGCGTGGGACCGCCGACGGCTAACCGTTGTGCTTCGGCGGCCCACCGGTATCCGTCATCCCTTTGTCCGCGCGTCGCCGACGGCGAGTGAATGGAGTCGCTCGACCGACGACGAGCGCTCGTCGAGGACCGACTGGTCACTGCCGTCGAGCGGGTGGAGCCGCCGGAACTCGCCGACCAGCTGGCACACGTCGCCCTCTCGGACGGCAAGCGCGTCCGGCCGATGATGACGCTTCTCGTCTGCGAGGCGGCCGGCGGCGACCCAGAGGACGCCGTTGACTTCGCGGCCGGCGTCGAACTGGTCCACTCCGCCTCGCTCGTCGTGGACGACATCATCGACCGGTCGGCGGTCCGCCGCGGCGTGGACAGCGCGTGGGCCGCGTTCGGTCACGGTCCGGCCATCATCGCCAGCGACGGTCTCATCGGCGAGGCCTTCGCCCTCTTCGGCGAGGACCCCGAGGCGATGAAGGTGGTCGCGGAGGCGATGGTCGAGCTCGGCGAGGGAGAGGCGACGGAACTCGCGGACCGGCCGACCACCGAGGCAGAGTACATGGAACTCGCCCGGCGGAAGACGGGGGCGCTCTTCCGGGCGGCGGCCGAACTCGGCGCCCTCGCGGCCGACGCCGACGCCGTCGCCGTCGAGGCCTTCGGCGAGTACGCCGAGCGAGTCGGCGTCGCCTTCCAGATCCGCGACGACGTCCTCGACGCGACGGCCGACGGCGACCGCCTCGGCAAGCCGGCCGGCGTCGACGACGCCCTCGACCGGCCCTCGCTCGTCCAGGTAACCGACCTCTCGCCCGAGGGCGCCGACCGGCGTGCCCGGGCGGAGGTGGACCGGGCGCTCGATGCACTCGAGACGGCGGCCATCGGTGACGGCGAGGCCGACGACTACCTGCGTGACCTCGCAGCCTTCGTCGTCGCCCGGGAGCGCTGACCGCCCCGACCCACGGACGCCGTCCGTTCTCGTCCCGTCTGTCACCCGCGGCGCGGTCGCACTCCGGCCTCGACTCAGGCGCCGGCCTCCTCCGCCTCGCGGTCCCGCTCCGGTTCGGTCTCCGGGTCCGGCTCCCGCGGGAAGCGCGACTCGGCGACGGCGAAGGCGAGCGTACTCGCGAAGCCGAGAAGCGTGCCGCCGGTGAGCGCCACCGCTAGCGTCTGCAGGGAGAGCGTCCCGACGAAGTAGCCGCCGACGGCGTGGAGGACCCCCGCGATGGCGACGACGTAGAAGGGCGCATTCAGGTGTCGCCACCGCAGGCTCCCGTCGAGGTACTCGTCGGTTATCTGGCCGACGCTCGTGGTCACGCCGGCGGCCGCGAACCAGCGGGCCGACCCGGACAGTAACGCGGCGACGACCTCGAGGGCGCCAAGTGGTCCCTCGGTGCCGGCCCGCGTGGCGTTCAGCGCGTCCGCGCCGCTCGCTCCCCCGACCGCGAGCAACACCAGCGCCACGACGTAGGCGACGAGTGTCACGCGACCGGCGTACAGCCCCCGCCGGGCGGTGTCGAACAGTTCCGCCGCCCGCTCGCGGGCGCCGACGCCGCGGGCGATGACGTAGAGACCCAGCAGCGCCGAGACGGTGCCGACGACCACCCCGCCGGGCGTGTCGAACAGCGACGCCACGACCGCGAGCGGGTAGATGAGCAGGAGGATGCCGAGCGGAACGAGAATGGTGCCCCGCGTCTCGGGGTCGTCGAGCACCTGCTTCATCGTGTAGTACATCGACTCGAGGTCCTGTGACTGGCGGACGACGACCCGCCGGACGCCGTCAACGGGCACCCGCGACCGGATGGCCGGGACGACGGACTCGTCCTGTGCGCCGTCGGTGACGACGATGGCCCGCACTCGCTCGCGGGCGTCGAGGGCGTCGAGGACCGCGTCCACCTCGTCGCCGACGGCGCGGTTGGCGACGACGTTGCCCCGTTCGTCGCCCGCGACGGCCGCGAGGGCGACGGGCTCGTCCTCGATGGAGCGCGCGAGGTGGACGCCCTCGAAGAGGACGTTCACGTCGGAGTCCTCGGGGTCCGTCTCGGCGAGGGCGACGGCGGCGTCACGCACCGCGCGCAGGCCGGTGACCGGCGTCTCCACGCCCGTCTTGCGGCCGATGTCGTCGTCGAGGTCCACGCAGAGGACCAGCAGCATCTACCCCCGATTCGGTGACCACGCGGTAAACGCTTTCCGGGGCGTCCGACGGGACGGGACGGGACGGGACGCCGGGCGGACGACGCTCATAAGCCACCGCCCCCCGAATGGCGTCGCATGACGACACTGACGCTCGGCCCCGCGGGCACCTACTCCCACCGGGCGACGCGGGCGGTCGTCGAGGACGACGTGGCCTTCCGGGAGTCCGTCACCGCGGTCGTGGAGGCGGTCGCGACCGGCGAGACCGACGCCGGCGTCGTCCCCGTCGAGAACAGCATCGAGGGCTCGGTCACCGAGTGTCTCGACGCCCTCGCGAACCACGAGGTGGCCGTCCTCCGGGAGATAGTGACGCCGATCCGACACGCCCTCATCGCACAGGGCGAGGAGTTCCGGCGCGTCGCGAGCCACTCGCAGGCGCTCGCCCAGTGCCGGACCTATCTCGACGAGACGCACCCCGACGTGGACCGCGAGGCGGTCGCGAGCACGGCCCAGGGCGTCGAGTTCGCCCGGGAGGACCCGGCGGTCGCCGCCATCGCCCACCCGGACGCGGCGACGGCCGCAGACGGCCCGGAGCTCCGGGTACTCGCCGAGGACATCCAGGAGCGCACCTCGAACGCCACTCGCTTCTTCCTGCTCGGTCCCGCCGCGGAGCGCACCGACGGCGGCGGCAAGACCTCCCTCGTCGTGTACCCGAACGACAACTATCCCGGGCTGTTGCTGGAACTGCTCGAGCCGTTCGCCGAGAACGACGTGAACCTCACGCGCGTCGAGTCGCGACCGAGCGGCGAGCGACTCGGCGACTACGTCTTCCACGTGGACGTGGCCGCCGGCGGCTACGAGCCGCGACTCCAGACCGCCTTGGACGTCGTCGCGGACGTCGCCGCCGACGGCTGGGTGCGCAACCTCGGGTCGTACGACGTCGAACACGTCGTCTGAGTCCGGTCACTCGAGGGGCGGCGGCGACCCAGCTCTGCCCCGTCCCGATTCCCGACGTGAGACTACTCCACGAGACGCTCGATTTCGGTGACGAGGACGTCGCTCGCGCCGCGCTGGCGGACGTCGTCGATGACGCCGTAGAGGTCTCGCTCGTCCACGACGGTGTGGACGGCCACGCTCTCGCGGCCGGCGATGTCCATTATCGTCGGGGCGTCCATGCCGGGCAGGGCCTCGGTCACGGCCTCCAGTTGCGACTCGGGGACGTTCATCATCAGGTAGCGCTTGCCCTCGGCGTCGAGGACCGACTGCAGGGCGGTCGTCACCTGTTCTGTCTTCGGGTCTTCGAGGACGTCCTCGTGGGCGAACAGTCGGGCGGAGGACTGCAACACCTCCGCGACGACGGCGAGGCGGTTCACCTCGAGCGTCGTTCCGGTCGAGGTGATGTCCACGATGGCGTCGGCCATCCCCGCGTGAGGCGTGAGCTCGGTCGCGCCGCTGACCTCGATTATTTCGGGTGATACCGACCGGTCGGCAAAGAACTCCCGCGTGACCGTCGGGAACTCCGTGGCGACGGTGAGACCGTCGAGGTCCTCGACGGCGTCTATCTCGCCGTCCTCGGGCGCGGCGAGGACGAGTCTGCAGCGACCGAAGCCCAGGTCCAGGGCCTCCACGACGTCGTCGCGGCCGGACTCGGCCACCTGGTCGAAGCCGGTGATGCCCAGGTCCGCGGCGCCGTCGCTCACGTACTCGGGGATGTCCGCGGCGCGGGCAAAGAGGAGACGGACGTCGTCGTCGACGGTGTCGGCGTACAGTTTCCGGTCGCCGCCGTCCACGACGTGCAGTCCCGCCCGCTCTAGCAGGTCGATCGCCGGGTCGTGCAGTCGGCCCTTGTTTGGCACCGCGATTCGCATTACCGGCCAAAACCGGTCCGTGGGCAATTGTCTTTTCATCGCCCCCCGTCACGCTCCGGTGGCGACCCCCCCCGCTTCCGGTCCACGCGCCCCGTACCGACACCCCTGCTTCCACTAGAACCCGCTCACCGCCACGTTACCCACTCTCGTCGTGCGATCGCTATCGCGACTGGTCCGCCCCACCACCCGAATCGACCCCCTACCTTCTGGTCGAACCGCCCCCCGCCCGTCACCCCGGCTTCCGGTCGAACGGCCTCCCGTCGTCGGTCGTCCCCGGCCGTCTGCCGCCCTCGTACCGACGCCGTCGCCGTCCCGTGGCTGGTCAGGAGCGCAGTTCGCCGAGGCGGTCCCGGACGGCGGCGACGTACTCCGGGTAGTCGTAGCCGAGGCGGGCGATCCACACGTCGCGGTACGAGGGGTGGAGGAGTGGGAGGAGTGTCACGCCGAGGGCGGGGCAGTCCACGGGGTCGAGGACCGACTCGACGAAGCCGTCCAGTTCGTCGCCGCGGTCGGCGGCGTGCAGGACCGACAGGGTGGCGTGTCTGCCGGTGGCGACGACCACCCGCGGATCGATGGTGTCGAGTTCGGCCCGGAGGTGGTCGCGACACCGCCGTCGCTCCGCGGCCGTCGGTTCGCGGTTGGTGCGGTCGCCGCCGCCGTCACCGTCGCCCGTCTCCCTGCACGGGAAGCACTTGACGGCGTTCGTGTAGAACGCCTCGGGGACGCCGGCGCGGCGCATCGTCTCGCGAATCCGGCGTCCCGAGTGGGCGGCGGTGTAGGCCATACCGGTGTCGTTGCCGCCCCGCCACGGGTCCTCGCGGTCCGGGTCGCCGGCGCCCGGTGCCTCGCCGACGACCATCACGTCGGCGTCGTGCGGGCCGACGCCCCACGCGATGCGCTCCCGGCAGCCGACGAGAGCCGGACAGCGCTCGCAGTCCGGTTCGAGGACGAGGCGGTCGGCGGCGTCGGGAAACGGCGGGTCGGCGTCCACACGTCGCGAAGGGACGCCGCCGCCGAGAACGTTCGGGTCCGGTCGGGAGACGTGCCCGCGGCGAGAGTCGGGGACAGACGGGACTGTCGGACCGCACGGACTTTTTACCGACGGGGGTCTTCGGGCGGACATGAGCGACACCGACGACGAGGCGGCGGGCGAGCGACCGGAGCGGTTCGCTCCCGTGCCCGACCGGTACGACCCGGACGCCGTCGAGGACCGCGCGTTCGACCACTGGACGGCGGTGGACGCCCACGAGCGAACGCGGCAGTACCGCGCCGACGGCGAACCGTTTTTCTTCGTGGACGGCCCGCCGTACACCTCCGGTGCCGCCCACATGGGGACGACGTGGAACAAGACGCTGAAAGACGCCTACGTCCGGTACCTGCGGATGCAGGGGTACGACGTGGCCGACCGACCCGGCTACGACATGCACGGACTCCCCATCGAGACGAAGGTAGAGGAGAAACTCGGCTTCGAGTCGAAAAAGGACATCCAGGAGTACGGCGTCGAGAACTTCATCGACGAGTGCAAGGCCTTCGCCGAGGAGCAACTCGAGGGCCTGCAGGAGGACTTCCGCTCCTTCGGCGTCTGGCTGGACTGGGACGATCCCTACAAGACGGTTCGCCCGGAGTACATGGAGTCAGCGTGGTGGGCGTTCGAACAGGCCCACGAGCGCGGCCTGGTCGAACAGGGCCAGCGCTCTATCACACAGTGTCCCCGCTGTGAGACCGCCATCGCGAAGAAC
>CAZEIO010000109.1:0-6559 GCA_964512525.1 uncultured Halobacteriales archaeon | reverse complement strand
CCATCGCCGAGACGGCGTCGACGATGGCGTCGAGGTCGTCCTCGTCGAGTTCCACGTCGAAGACGTCGATGTCGGCGAAACGCTTGAACAGGACACCCTTCCCCTCCATGACGGGCTTGGAGGCCTGGGCGCCGATGTCGCCAAGCCCCAGTACGGCGGAGCCGTTCGAGACGACGCCGACGAGGTTGCCCTTCGCCGTGTACCGGTAGGCGTCGTCCGGGTCGTCACGGATGTGCCGACAGGGGGCGGCGACCCCCGGCGAGTACGCCAGCGAGAGGTCTCGCTGTGTGTTGGTCGGCTTCGTCGTTCGTATCGCCAGTTTGCCCGGTGGGTCCTCCTCGTGGTAGGCCAGAGAATCCTCGTCCAGTCCCATGCCCCGCCGGACGACGGGGGCCGCAATAAGCGATGCGACCGCGTGAGGCGGCGGAATCTCGCCGGTCTCGTCGGCGGTCATCGGGGCCGTCCGGCCGCCGACGGCTGCCGCTCCGACCGGTCCCCGGTCGGCGTTCGTCGTCAGTCCGGTCCCGAGGGGCAACGCACTTGACCCGCCGCTCTGCTGTTAGCGTATGTTCAGATCGGGAGCGTTCGTCGCGGACCACCTCTCACCCGTCGAGTCGGCGCAGGTACAGCCAAACGGCGTGGACCTCACGGTCGCGGCGATACACGAACAGCGGGACTCGGGGTGGATCGGTCGTGAGGACAAGACCGTCGGCAGCCGCACGCGGATCGAACCCGACGAGGTGGGCGAGCAGGTACCGCCCACGTACTACCTCGAGCCGGGCGGCTACGTCGTCGAGTACGGCGAACAGGTGTCGGTACCCCGGGAACACCTCGGTCTCGTCTTCCCGCGGTCCTCGCTGCTTCGCAACGCCTGTACGCTCGAGACGGCGGTGTGGGACGCCGGCTACGAGGGCCGCGGCGAGGGACTCCTGATCGTCCACAGCGACATCGCCATCGAACAGGGTGCCCGCGTCGGCCAGTTCGTGCTCGCGGCCGCCGACCACGAGGGGACGTACGACGGCGACTACCAGGGCGAGCGGATCTGAGCGGTCAGCCGGCGTCGTCGCGGTTCTGCTCGCGGTCCGCCGACGGCGCCCCGTCGTCGCCACTCCCCTCCTCTCGGTCCGTCTCGCGCGACAACTCGACGTCGCCGGCGGCGGGCAGTTCCGTCTCGACGTCGTCGCTGCTCCGGACCACGTAGAAGGCGGCGATGACGGTGAGCAGCAGCACCGAGATGGCCACCGCGTTGAGGAGAACGACCCCCGGGTCACCGCTCGAGTCGAAGCCGATGACCTTCCGGGCGACAGCGACCAGACTCGCGTCGATGATGATGCGGACGACGGTTTCCTCTCTGGAGAACGCGACCACCGTCCGAAACACCTCGACTATCACCAGCAGGACTAACACCGTGTCGATGAAGCCGAGGACGACGTCGATGTCGGCGAACAACTCGGCCCGCCTCTCCCAAATTTGGATGACGAGGTCGTACAGCCCGATGCCGAACAGCACGATGAGGACGACGCCGGTCACCAGTTCGAGCGTCTCCATCAGGAACTCCGACACGTCAACGATCCGTCCCACGGCTCGCTCGGCCGACCCGTCGTGGCTGTCGTTCCCGTCGCTCGACTCGGCCGACGCCATGGCGAAGCGTTGCCGGCCCCCGGACTAATAATCCCCGACCGACGGGTGGCCACGCCCGTCGTTCACGGTCGCTCCCGGTCCTCGACGTCGAAGTAGCGGTCGTAGTGGTCCCGACAGCCCGGGTTGAACGCGGCCCCGCAGTCGGGACAGGCGAGTGCCCCGAGGTAGTCCGCGATGCGCAGTGCCGACCCGCAGGCGCCACAGAGCACCGCCGCTCGGTCGAACTCGCTCGCGGGCCACGTCGCCGGGTCGTGGTCGGCGACGGCCGCGTGACAGCGGTAGCACGGGTAGTACGTCTCACAGCAGGCAAAGCGTATCGCGACGACGTCTCTGGGCGTGTGGTAGTGGGCACAGCGCGTTGCCCCGTCCACGCCGACGCCGCGGACGAGGTGGCCGGCGACGTGTCGTTCCACGCCGGCTCTCGGACCGCCGTGGGCTTCGGCCTTGTGACCGCGCGGCCCGGCCGTTTCTATCGACTCGTCGTGATAGGAACCCGACACGAAGATTCTTACTGTAAGCGCACGGACGTAAGGATACGAATGAACTGTCGGGTTGTGGTCGAGGCGGCGGTCCCGGTGTACGACGTCGCCACGGCGGACGAGGCTGTCAGGATCGCGATATCCAAGACGGGAGAGATGCTGAATCCCGACCTCAACTACGTCGAGATCAGCGAGGGGAGCCGGACGTCCCCGCAGGGCGAGTCGCTCCCGCCCGCGTTCATCGCCGCCGACGAGGCACTGGTCGCCCTCGAACTGGAGATGACCGTGTTCAACGTCGAACGCGAGGAACACGCCTCCCGGATCGCCCGCAAGGAGATCGGCCAGCGTCTCGAGAACATTCCCCTCGAGGTCCTCGAGGTCGAGGTCGTCGAGGACGCCGAGGACGACGAGGACGACGCCGACGAGACGCCGGCCGCAGAGACGACCGACGACGCCAGCGATTCGGACTCGGGCGACGACGACGAGGTACTCCCGGAGTTCGAGGACCTCATCGACTGATTCCCCACCACCCCCGGCCGCGCCGGACGGCGACCGCTCTCGACGGGGCGGCCGCTACGAGGTCGTCTTCGTTCGCGTGGCCCGCCGGAGAACTCAGTCCGCGGTGGCGGAGACCGCCCGCTCCGTCTCGCCCTCGACCTCGGAGACGATGCCGTCGGCGATGGCGAAGACCGCCGCCTTGTGGTCGGTTTTCGACTTGTGTATAGAGGTCGGTCGTACGCCGAGAGACTCGTACTCGTCCATTGTCGGCTGTTCGCCGTTCCACGCCTCGTACTGGTCGGACACCTCTGCGAGCAGTCCATGCAGATGGATAAGCTCCTGCTTCTTCATGGTCGAACAACTCTAACCGATGAAGGCATATATTATTACTCCGAGAGCCGTTACCACACGTCTCGCTCCGGTGACGGCGACCCTACGCCGCGCGGCACGCCGTTCCGACCGATCCGGTGTCCCTTTAGGCGTCGATTACCGAATGTGTGTATGGATTACGACGAGCAACTCGACCGGGCACTCTCGGAGACACCGGACATCGAAGGTGGCGGTGACCGCTTCGACGTCCCCGATCCGGAGGTCCGGCCTGAGGGCAACGTCACGGTGTACGAGAACTTCCAGGACACCGTGGACACCCTCGGCCGCGACGCCGACCACGTCCTGAAGTTCCTCCGCAACGACCTCGGCACCAGCGGCCACATCGACGAGAGCGGCCGCGCCCGTCTGACGGGCGAGTTCAGGGCCCGCCGCGTCGAGGAGGCGCTGTCGGCCTACACCGACGAGTTCGTCCTCTGCTCGGAGTGTGGTCTGCCCGACACGCGACTCGAGGCAGAACAGGGCGTCACCATCCTCCGGTGTGAGGCCTGCGGTGCGCGGTCGGCGACCTCCGGTTAGCCGAACTGCTTCAGCGTCCGCAGGTCGTGTTCCGTCCGGGTGAACTCCGCCGTGTGTCGTTCGGTCTCGCAGTCGGGACAGGCGTGTGACTCGTCGGCCGCCGGCAACTCGCCGGGCGCAGACTCCCAGTCCTTGCTGCACTCCGGACAGAGTAGCCGAACGTACGTCTCTTCCATGCCCTCGGCGAGTGGGCCGACGGACAAAAAACCCCTTTCCGGTCGTGTCGGACCGCGCGACTGTCCGTGGATTCAGACTGTGAACAGCTCCGAGTCCGGCACCGACAGCAACCCGATCCGTGCGCCGGCGTCTAGCCACGCGTGGCCGTAACTGAACGCCGCCAGCGCGTTCACCGGGTCGTCGCGCTGGCGGAAGTGCCGTCCGTCCTCGAGGTAGGCCGTCGCCATCTCCAGCAGTTCGGCCGTCGCGTCGCCCAGCGGCGTCTCCGGGGGCACCGCGGGGTCGGCCGCCGCGACGGCCTCGTCGAGGAGTCGCTCGTAGCGGTCGGTCTTCTCGGCGAGGTCGGCTGGCATGCCCGCGCTACGGCCGCCGTCCGCTTACCAGTTTCCCGCCGTGGGCGGTCGGGGCCGGGTCAGGCCCCGAGGAGCACCGTCGCGAGGAGCAGGGAGTTCCAGAGGCCGTGTGACAGCGCCGGAACGACGAGGTTGTCCGTGTACTCGAACACCACCCCGAAGACGACGCCGGGCAGGAAGAGGAGACTCAGCGAGAGCAGGATCGCGGGCACCGGACTCCCGGACCCGAGGAAGGCGATGACGTGTGCCGGCGCGAAGGCGAGATTCGCGATGACGATCGCGACCGGAGCGGACGCTGTCTCCCGGATCGTCGACTGGACGATGCCACGGAACAGCAACTCCTCGCCCGGCCCGACGAGCAACAGCATCAGCGGGATGCCGACGACGGCGAAGTTGGGGTCGGTGAGCAGTTCGGCGTCGCTGCGCTGTGCCGGCGTGAGTCCGAGCGCGGAGACCACCGCCTGCGAGACGAGTACCAGCGCGAGTATCGCGACGACGCCGCCGACGGCGACGCCGACCTGGCGCAGCGACGGCCACCGTATCTTGAGGAAGGCGAGCGAGAGTCCCCGCAACCGGAGGTACGCGACCGCGACGAGCGGGAACCCGAGTCCCTGGAGCGACACCACCGACAGCAGTGCGACCGCGACGGGCGACGGCTCCGGGGACAGGACGCCGGTCGCGAAAAACACGTTCGCCAGGAGAAAGAGGATGGCGAACCCGGCGGCGAACCCGAGGACCGAGACGGCGAAGGCGACCCCCGTCGAGCGAAGCACCGCCACGACGCCGTCGGAGCCGGAGCCACCACCGGGGTCGGGAGTCCTCCCCGAGTCGGGTTCCGGCGACGCGCGACTCATGTTCGCTTGCGGGTCCGGCCGGACAAAAGCCCCCCGGTCGCGTCGTGGCCGTCGCGACCACGACGCGACCTGCGGCCGACGCGGTCGAGCGTATCCGGACGAGCGCGATGCCGGCGGCGACGAGGCGGGGACCCGACAGCGCGGCGAGAGAGTTGGGGCGGGAATCGTGCTAACGGTTGGCACACTCGGCGGTAAGTGTCTTCAGGTCGGGTGCCGGCGATGCGGGCCGGTCAGAAGTCCTTCAGCGTGACCTGCTGGCCGGCGGCGAGTTCGGAGACTCGCTGGAGGCGCGGGCCGCTCAGCGGCAGGGTGTCGGACAGCGACCCGAGAGCGTCGGTGAGCGTCTCCGCCCGACCCGGCTGTCCCTCGAAGGCGTTGCGCACCGTCTCGCGGACGACCCAGACGCCCGAGGGCCCCCAGTAGTCGTCGGTGACCTCGCGCAGGACCAGTGCCTTCGCCCGCCGCCCTCGCTCGGCGAGTCCCTCAAGGACGCCCAGGCGGGCGGCGTAGTAGGCCCCCGCGGTCTCCTCGGCGTACGCGGTGCGGCCCTCGTACCCCTCGTAGTTCGAGGCGACGAGGTAGGAGCCGTCGTCGGGGTTCCAGATGCTGCCCGGCGACTTCACCTCGACGAGTTCGAACTCCCAGTTGCCGGGGGCCAACACTACCCAGAAGCGGTTGCCGAGGAACTCGTTGTGCCAGACCTCGACGCCGCTGACCGACGGTTCGTTCCTGATGCGCCCGCGGAGGTACTGCGAGACGGTGTCGTCCACGGCGGTGATGGACCAGCGCGTCGGGACGAGGCGGCGGTTCTCCCGCTTGCCGAGGGCGCCCGCCGACAGCACCGTGTTGATGTCGTACACGTCCAGTCCCCTGCGGTAGAGGTAGTTCATCGCCCCCTGTGCGTTCCACTCGTCGTCCTTCAGCGTCTTTTTTACCGCCTGCGGTACGTGGGGGTTCTCCGCGAGGTCGGCCTGCTCGGCGGTCGCCCGCGGTCCCGTCGGCGTGGCGATGTCTCGCGGCCCGACGTCTAAGTCCACGTCCAGTGGGCCGTCGAGACCGATCTCGACGTCAACGGGGTGGTCCGCGATGGCGACCTCTCGCTGGACGCCGACGAAGTCGTCCCACCGCTCGGCGGCGTGGACGTCCGTGCGCTGTGTCGAGTTCAGCAGACTCGCGCGGTGGCGGAACACGTCGTCGATGGAGACGCCCTCGTGGTACCAGTGCGGCCCCGTCTCGTGGGCCGCGGCGTTCTCGTCGTCGCCGACCGGCGAGAGTACGCCCGCCGACACGTCCGGGTAGCCCGAGCGACCGACGAAGATGGAGGGTGCCGCCGACCCGAACAGCGCGTCGCCCTGCGTGACCTCCTCGAACCGCCGTTCGACCTCGGTGAGGTGGTCGAGGATGGCGTAGGACTTCTGCTCGACGAGACGACGCCGCTCTGCCTCCTCGTCTCGTTCGACCTCGTCGAGGTAGTCGTCCAGCCGCATCTGTCGGGCGTACGGGCGGCCAGCCCAAGAAACGCGCGGTCGGAGCCCGGTGCTAGCCGCCGGTCAGGAGTGGATTCCCATCGCCTTGATCTGCTCCTGAGAGCGGTTGCGGATGGTCACTTCAGTGACTTGGGCGACGTTGGCGACCTCGCGCTGGGTCTGCT
>CAZEIO010000108.1:4219-6593 GCA_964512525.1 uncultured Halobacteriales archaeon | reverse complement strand
ATCAGGTATCCCCAGTCGCCGTCCCACTCGACGGCCTGGTCCTCGCCGGCGACGAAGCGCCGGGCCGCGGCGGCGTCGAGTTCGACCACGTTCCGCGTCGCGTCGTCGCCGAACCGCTGGACGGCGTCGGTCGTCGGCTTCCAGTGTTCCTGTCGGGTGCGCAGGAAGACCATCCCGAGGGCCTCGACCCGGACGGGCGAGGGCGACGCGCCGCGGAAGGCCCACACCTTGCCCGCGCCCTTCTCCCAGAACGTGTAGGGGTCGAACCGTTCGGGGTCGAGACCGAAACGGTCGGCGTACCAGTCCACGACCTCGCGGCGGGTGGCCCGGCCCGCCACCGCCCGCTCTGCGGCGGTCGCCGGCAGACGGTCGAACCGCTCGGGGTCGTTCTCCCCGGTCGTCGCCGCGTCGTCGCTCATCCGCCCACCTCCAGTCGCGCACAGAAGAACCCGCCCGTGTCGTTGCGGTGGGGATACACGCGTTCGGCCCGCGCGACCTGCGGGTCGAACTCCCGGCCCTGCCACTCGCGGACGCCCGGGTCGGTGTCGAGCGGCAGGTCCAGTTCGACGACCCGGACGTCGTGGTCGTCGAGGACGGCGTCGAGGACCGCCTCGTTCTCTTCGGGCGCGAAGGTGCAGGTGGCGTACACGACGACGCCGCCCGGTCGCGTGACCTCGACGGCCCGGCCGAGGATGGCCCGCTGGAGGTCGGCGACCGACCCGAGGTAGTCGCGCGACCACTCCGCGAGGGCGTCGGGATTCTTCCGGATCGTCCCCTCGCAGGAACAGGGGGCGTCCACGAGCGTGCGGTCGAACTCGGCGACGGCGAACGGTCGCATCGAGACGTTGCGCGCGTCCCGGTTCGTGACGACGACGTTCGTCAGGCCGAGTCGCTGGGCGTTCGACCGCAGGGGCGCGAGACGGCCGAGACTGCGGTCGTTCGCGACGAGCGTGCCGGTGTCGTCCATGTCGGCCGCGACCTGCGTGGTCTTCGACCCCGGCGCGGCGCAGGCGTCGAACACCGCCTCGCCGGGGTGGGCGTCGAGGGCGAGTGCCGGTAGCGCCGACACCTCCTCCTGCGGGTACACCCAGCCGTGGACGTACGGCCACGAAGCGCCCGGCGAGTCGGTGTCCACCCGCAACAGGCGGTCGTGCCACCCGACCCGGTCGTGGCCGACGCCGGCCTCGTCGTAGGCGCGTTCCACCCGTTCGACGGTGGCCTTCAGCGGGTTGACCCGGACGACGTGGCCGAGCGGACGGGTACAGGCAGCACGGAAGGCGGCGAAGTCGTCAACTAGCGGACGGTAGCGGTCGAGGACCGAGAGGTTCCGCCCGAGGTCGTCGCGGTCGTCGGTCTCGCCGCCGGCGTCCTCGGTCATCGACTCGCCTTCCGGGGGACGGGGCTTGTGGGTTTCGCACGGCGACCGGGCACGTGCCGAGAGACCGAACAGTCGGAGGGAGACCGGGGGTTCCTGGCCGTTCACTGCGGTAGCGATTCTGTACGTAGAGCGCCGAGCGGTCGAAGGGGTTCGGCTCTCTGCGCCGGCGAGCCCGTCGAGCATCCGCGCCACGTGACTGGCACGACACGACCGGCGCACAGTTCCCGCGCAGTTATGTGTCCGCCGCGACAGGATGGGGGCATGGCACGCGTCAAGGAACGCGGCGACCGCGACGTGAGCGGGTCCTGGCTAGTCGAGGGCTTCCCGGGTGTCGGTCTCGCGGGGAAGATAGCCGCCGACCACCTCGTCGAGACCCTCGAGATGGGCGAACACGCCACCCTGCACTGCGAGGGACTCCCGCGTATCGGCGTGTACGAGGACGACGACCGCGGCGCGCACCAGCCGGTGCGAATCTTCGCCGCCGACGACGCGCCGCTCGTCCTGTCGAGCGACGTCCCCGTCTCGCCCTCGTCGGCGACGCAGTTCGCGTCCTGTGTCACCGGCTGGTTCGAGGAGCGCGACGTGACGCCGATCCTCCTGAGCGGTCTGCCCGCCGAGAAGGGCGACGAACCGCCGCGGGTGTTCGGCGTCGCGACGGGCGACGCCGGCGAACACCTAGAGGCGGCGGACGTCCCGTTGCCGACCGAGCGCGGCGCGGTCTCCGGTCCCACGGGGGCACTCCTGAACCGCGCCGACGAGGTGGACCTCGACGCGGTCGCCCTCGTCGTCGAGTCCGACCCGCGCTTTCCCGACCCGGAGGCCGCCCGTCGCCTGATAAAGGAGGGCATCGCGCCGCTGACCGGCGTCGAGGTGGACCTCCAGACCCTCGTGGACAGCGCCGAGGAGATACGCCGCGGCAAGGAGGAACTCGCAGAGCGCATGCGCGAGGCCGACGACGAGTCCTCGAAGGCCGAACCCCTGCGGATGTACCAGTGA
>CAZEIO010000108.1:0-4119 GCA_964512525.1 uncultured Halobacteriales archaeon | reverse complement strand
CCGCCGGGAAAGAGTTATTCCCGTCCCGCGACTCCGCGGCGGCATGACGGACTTTTCCCCGCGGACGGGTCGGGTCTCCATCAGCGGCATCCGCGAGGCCTTCGAGGCCGCGAGCGAGAACGCCATCAACCTCGGCCTCGGCCAGCCCGACTTCCCGACGCCACCACACGCCCGGCAGGCGGCCGTCGAGGCCATCGAGACCGGGAAGGCCGACGGCTACACCTCGAACGTCGGCATCGACCCACTCCGGGAGGCTATCGCCGAGAAACACGCCCGCGACAACGACTTGGACGTGGACCCGTCGCAGGTGATCGTCACCGCCGGCGGGAGCGAGGCACTCCACCTCGCGACGGAAGTCCACGTCGGGCCGGGCGACGAGGTCCTCGTCCCCGACCCCGGCTTCGTCTCCTACCGCAACCTCACCCACGTCGCCGGCGGCGAGCCGGTCGGACTGCCCCTGCGGGACGACCTCACCCTGGCGCCGGAGACGGTCGAAGAGGCCATCACCGACGACACCGCGATGTTCGTGGTCAACAGTCCCGCGAACCCGACCGGCGCGGTGCAGTCGCCCGCTGACATGCGGGAGTTCGCCCGCATCGCCGACGAACACGACGTCGTCTGCGTCTCCGACGAGGTGTACGAGCACCAGATATTCGAGGGCGAACACCGCTCGCCGATGGAGTTCGCCGAGTCGGACAACGTCGTCGTGGTCAACGCCTGCTCGAAGACCTACTCGATGACCGGGTGGCGCGTCGGGTGGGTGCTGGCGAGCGAGCGCCGCATCGACCGGATGCTCCCGGTCCACCAGTACGTCCAGGCCTGCGTCACCGCGGCCGCGCAGTACGCCGCCGAGGCGGCTCTGACCGGACCGCAGGACCAGGTCCACGAGATGACCGCCGCCTTCGCCGAGCGCCGGGACGTCCTCCTCGACGGTCTCGAGGACATGGGGCTGGAGACGCCGACGCCGAAGGGCGCCTTCTACGCGATGCCGCGCGTCCCCGAGGGCTGGGTCGAGGCAGTGCTAGAGCGAGACGTCGTGGTCGTTCCCGGCCACGCCTTCGGCGAGAACGGCGCGGGCTACGCCCGTATCTCCTACGCGAACGGCATCGAGCAGATAGAGGCGGCACTCGAGGCGATGCGTGCGGCGACGGCCGCCGTCGCCTGACCGGAGGAGGGGCCGACACGCCGGCGGCGTCTGCGTGTCTCAGATAACGTCGATGGCGCCGAGCATCCCGCCGGCCCGGTGGACCTCGCAGACGTACAGCTGGACGCCGGTGTCGTCGAACGACTGCGAGAACGTGGTGCTGGTGTCACTCGTCGGGTCCCCGCTCGCGAAGTCAGAGGCCGACTCGCTCGTCGAGACGACGTTGTGCGTGCCGCCCTCCCACTGCCAGTTCACCGTGGTGCCGGCGTCGATGCGAACGGCGACGGGGTCGAAGGCGTTGGCGCTCGTGAGCGCGACGGTCACCTGGTCCTCCCCGGTCGCGTCGGTTATCTCGCCGTCGTAGCCGTTCGCGTCGGCGAGGAACTCGTCGATGGCCGCCGGCACGCCGTCGGCCGTGCCGCCGTCGTCGGTCGTCGGGTCGGTGGTGTCCGTCTCCGTCGGCTCACTGCCGTCGCCGCCGTCCTCGCTCTCGCCGCCCGAACAGCCGGCGACCGAGACTGCCGCCGCCGTGCCGAGACCCGCGAGCAATCGTCGTCGTGTCGTCAGTTCCGTCATCGGCCTGAACTCGGGGAAGGGTACTGGTATGCGCTACGGTGTGCGACGGAGCGAGGACCACGGGAACGGTTACGAGACCGTCGTCCGGGAGACACACCCGGTGTGTGCGGCGAGGCCGACGACCGGCCGACACCGCAGGACTCAGGACCGTCGGGCGAACAGTGCGAGACGAGCCGTTCGAGAGGTATGAAGCGGATCACCACCCACCGGTCGCAGTTCGACCTGCGGGCGATAGTTCTCGGTGCGGTCGCCGTGACGGCGGTGGTGACCGTCGTCTCCCTCACGCCGCTACCGCTCGGCCTGGGTGCGCTCGGGGCCCTCGCGGGTGGCGGCGTGACCGGGTGGACGAGTCGCACCTTCGAGGGCGAGACCATCGACGGCGCCGTCGCGGCGGTCCTCGGCGGGTTCCTCGCGGTGCCCGTCGTCACCGTCGGGCAGTACGCGCTGGTGACGGCCGCCGGCGGCAACGGTCTCTACGCCGCGCTGTTCGTCCTGGTCCGGGGGTGGGGACTCGCGTTCGCCGCCAGCCTCGTCACCGTCCCGCTGTCGATGGTCGCGGCGCTCGTGGCCGCCCGGGTCCGCCGGCGGTCGGACCGCTTCGGCGACGCCCTCGACGTTCGCGACGGTCTGTAGAGAGACGACCGCGACCGGCGGCACGACGCACTCACGAGGCGGTACTCACGACCTTGATGACGTCGCCCTCGTCGAGTTCGTAGTCGTCGCTCACCTGCCGGTCCGACCGGGCGTCCACGGCGTGGAGGTAGCCCTCGCCGATGTCGGAGTGAACGGCGTAGGCGAGGTCCCGTGGCGTCGAACCGCGGGGCAACAAGTGGGCGTCCGGCAGGACGTTGCCCCGGCCGTCGGTCCACTTCGCGGCGTCCTCGACGGGATAGACGGTGACGTGGTCGAGGAGGTCGTACACGGCGTAGTTCAGCGCCCGCTGGACGCCGGTACCGCCGTACTCCGCCATCGTCTCGCGGAGGGCATCGAGTGTCTGTCGCTGGCTCGCGGAGACGTCGCCGGTTACCGAGAACTCGGGATCGCCAGGGTCGTAGTCCACGACGCCCGCCGCGACGCCGCGCTGGAGGGCGAGTTCGCCCTGTGCCGTCGCCGGAACTGCCGGCGGGTCGAGGTCGAGGAGTCGTTCGACGAACGCCGGCGGCGCGACGTCTATCTTGTTGCCGACCACGACGATGGGTTTCGTCCGCTCGCGCACCTCGCGGGCGAGTCGTTCGCGGTCGGCGTCGGTCCACTTCTTCGGGTCGTCGGGGTACTCGAAGGCCCGCAGGCAGGCGGTGACGTCGGCCTCGGTCGCGCCGAAGCCGGTCATCACGTCCCGCAGCGACGCCTCGAGGTCGAAGTCCGGCGAGCGAGAGCGCCGTTCGACGGACTCCCAGTTGCGGCCGACGATGCCCGCGAGCCACTGGTCGAGTTCGGCCTCGACGAAGTCCACGTCCTCGATGGGGTCGTGGTCGCCCACGTCCACCGGTTCGCCCTCCTCGTTCGTGCCGCCGGAGGCGTCCACCACGTTGAGGATGGCGTCGGCGTTCGTGAGTTCGTCGAGGAACTGGTTGCCGAGACCGCGACCCTCGTGAGCACCGGGGACGAGGCCGGCGACGTCGTACAGTTCGACCGGGACGTACCGCTTGCCGTCGTGGCAGTGGTCGTCGCCACACCGGTTCTCGAGGTGGAGACAGGGACAGTCCGTGCGGGCGTAGGCGACGCCGCGGTTGGCGTCGATGGTCGTGAACGGGTAGTTGGCGACGTCCACCTCGGCGTCGGTGGCCGCCGTGTAGAAGGTGGACTTGCCGGCGTTCGGCTTGCCCGCCAGCGCGACCGTGATCATACCGGCACTGGGGGCGGGGCCGTGAAACGGTCTGTGGTCCGCCGTCGCCGTGGGGGTCGCGGCGAGCGGTGCCGGACGGCACCGGAACCCGGCCTCGCCGCGGGCGCGTCACTCCACCTCGCGGGCGAACTCCTTGCGGATGGACATCTCGCCACGGGCGCGGATAGAGCCGTCAACTGCGGCCTCGTCGTGGAGCGAGAGGTCCTCGCAGGCGATGTCTCCGAGGACCTCCGCGCCGGGTGCGATGCGCACCTCGCCCGACCGCGTGGAGACGTCGCCGTGGATGCGGGTGCCCTCGCCGACCTCGATGTCGCCGCGGGCCCGCAGTGAGCCGAAGACGTTGTTGTCGGGCGCGACGTCGATGGACTCCGCGCGGACGTTGCCGTGGATGCGACAGCCCTCGCCGACGGTCGCGGGGGTGGAGACGCGCCACGTCTGGTCGTTGATCTCCGCGCCACGGGGGATCAACAGGGGCTCCTGGTCGGGGTCTTCCTCCTCGGTTATCTGCTCGACCAGACGCTGGGCGGTGTCCTCCTCGCCCACAGATCGGAAG
>CAZEIO010000107.1:0-6734 GCA_964512525.1 uncultured Halobacteriales archaeon | reverse complement strand
GAACACCTGTTCATCGTCGTCGTCCCGGCGTTCGTGCTGGCGCTACACGAGACGCGGCGGGCGGCCCGACGCGGGAGTCCCGAGGCGGGTGCGGAACCCGCGCCGTGAGCGTGCCGGAGCGACGAGACAGTGTCAGGGCTCGCCGCCGACGTAGCTCGCGACGCTGATGAGGAAGCCGCTGATGGCGGTGACGACGGCGACCGAGCCGATGACGACAACCGAGATGGAAAACAGCGTCCCGCTGAGCGTGCGTGAACTGATAAACAGGAAGACGGCGGTGACGAACGCAACCAGCGCGAGGACGCGGCCGAACCGGCCGATCGGGAGCGACGGTCCCGTCTCTGTCTCGGCGTCCGTCTCCGTGGAGGTCGACGCGGGCGAGTCAGGCGACATACTCGAGAATCTCCATCAGAACTCCCTGATAGTCGTCGTCCGTGTAGGAGTTGCCCAGCGAGTGGACGGCCTGGGTGATCCACGAGCCGGCGGCGAAGTTGATGAACGCGACGACGGAGACGGTCTGGATCAGTCCCGCGTCCAGAAGCAGCCAGGACCCGATCGCTCCCAGCCCCGCGAGAGCCATGAACGCGTGCGTCACGAGCGACCGCATCCCGAAGTCCTCGAGCGGGCGAAAGGCGCTGACGGACATTCGTCCCTACTAGCGTCGGCCGCTATTTAAAACGTACAGAGACGACGTCAGTCGCGCTCCTCGGGGTCGTCGCTGGCGTCCGTGTCTTCCTCTGAACTCGTGGGTGTGGTGTCTCCATCGGAGACGGGAGCGGGACCGGTGACTGACGGCGGGTCGTAGACGTAACAGGTGGCGTCGTGGGAGACCAGTAGCCGTCCCGTCTCGGCGTTATCAAGGTGGACTGCGAGCGGGTCGGCGTGAACGCATCGGGGGCGGAGACTGCCGTCACCCTCGAGCGGGACTGTCCCTGATCAGTCGGTGCCGACGAACTTCCCCGCCTCGCGCGTCCAGTCCCAGCCGCGGTGTTTCAGTCGCGGACTGGCATCCTCCGGAACAACGCCGTACGCCCGCAACAGGTCGCGGATGCCGTCGCCGCCGCCGAAGTCGCCGCGGTACCAGAGGAACAGTCGCGGCACCCGGGCGACGCCGCCGGCGGCGTCGTACTCGACGTCGTCGAGGTAGGCCCGCGTCGCGCGGTCGAGTTGCTCGTCGATACGGTCGCGCTCGTAGGCCCGTATCGCCGGACAGGAGGCCGCCCCGCAGTTCAGCGCGAAGTGGACGCGCGGGTCCGGGTCCGCGAGCCGGTAGCGCCGCTCGAACGCGCTCGACCACAGTCGCGGTACGTACCCCAGTCCCCACGACGCCCGGCCGCGCAGGATGCCGTGTTCGACGTCTGCGAGACTCAGCGTCGTGTTCGCGACGGTCAGGCAGTCCGCACCGAAAAAGCGGAGGAATCGAAGCCGACTCTCGTACAGTGCCGGCCGCTCGGCCAGCAGCAACTGCGTCCCCGCGTTGTAGAGGTTCGTCCAGAAGGCGAGTGCCGTCGGGCGGTCCTCGCGCACCCGTCGCAGGGCGTCTGCCTCGTACGTCGCCAGGCGTCGGCGGTACGGCGACGGGTCGTCGTCGCCCCGGACCGCCGCGAGTAACTGGCGGGCGCAGTCACTCGGCGCGAGGTCGGTGGCGGCCGTCGAACCGTCGGGTCGCCGTCGCGCGCCGCCGCTGGCGGTCGAACCGTACATACCCGAACGGAGGGGGCGACGGGCAAAAAGCCACGGCGCCGTGACGAGGCGGCCGCGACGGCGTCAGCGGCCGTCGAGTCGTTCGGTGATGCGCGCCACGACCTCGTCGGGGTGCGAGACGTTCTCGAAGACGACGTCGGCCTGGTCGGTGCCGGCGGTCGTCACGCGCACGTCGCCGTAGGAGAACAGTCGCCCGACGGCAGACTGCGAGAAGGCGGTGTTCTCGATGCTGTCGATGCGGAGGTTCGTCACCGTCCGCGAGAACAGCCCCTGCTTTCGGTACACCTCTTCGGTGGTGACGACGTAGTGGTTGCTGCGCCAGCGCAGGAGGTCCCGGGTGACGCCGATGGCCCCGACGGCGACGAGGAAGCCACCGGCGACGAGTCCCACGACGCCGGGAACGGCGACCGGTAGCGCGGCGGCGACGCCGAGCGAAACGATGCCGGTCGAGACGACGAGGACGACGACGCCGACGACGACGGCGACCAACGAGCCGACCATTCCCGCGAGGTACGGCAGCAGCGAGGGTGGCGACTGCCAGACCACCGCCTCGTCCTCGGTCAGCGTCACCCAGCTCGGAGCGTTGGACATCTCGTCCCGAGGGGACGGGTGACGGGTAGAAACCCCTTGTGGCGAGCGAGCGCGAAGCGTCGGTCGCTACCTGTAACAGCGAGAGGGTCCCGGCGTTCACGCCACGGAGGATGTCACAGTCCGATGATGTCGTCGAGTTCGACCTCACTCAGGTGCCCGCCACACGACGCACACTCCTCGACGTGTCGCGGCGCGGGCCCGTCGTCGCTCTCCATGTGGAGGGAGCCACACTCGGTGCAGACCTCGACCTCGGCGTCCAGCATGTCTCACGGGTCCCGGTGCGGGCGTAATGTGCCTTGGGGCGGTCCACCGTGGACGCCGCAGTTACCGCCGGCTCACGGCGTTACCTCGACGTTGTATTAGCGTTATGTGTGCCACGTGTCTCTACAGTACCATGGCAGACAGCCAGACTGCAACCGACATCGACCGACTCTCCCCCGCCGAAATCGACGCCACGATGGGGTCGATCAAGAAGATGCTGATAGTGGGTGGACTGTTCGCTGCAGTGGGATACCTGCTCGTGGGCAGTGCGCTCTTTTTCGAGTTGACCAACTTCCACCCGGCCCTCGACGCCTTCGCCAGTCAGAACCCGAATCACAGCCTCGCGGGGGGTGGTCCAGAGCGCAGCGCCGCCGTCAGTAGCCAACTCGCCAGCCTGCACAAGTGGCCCTCGACGCTGCTGTGGCTGAAACTCGGCGGCATGGCCCACGTGCTGGTGGGTATCTTCGTCGCTCTCGCGGCCATCGTCCGCACGCTCAGCCTCGTTCCACACCGCCTCAGCTACGAGATGGAGCGCACCGGCGGCGCGGCGGCCGGCCGGATGGAGACGCCGACCGAGACCAGCAGCGACCCGTCCGGACCCGGCACGCCCGCGGACGACTGACGCCCTCTGGCGGGGAACCGCTCTCTCGCTCTTTTGCTCGACGCCGCGTCCGTCCGCGAGCGAGCGCTCTCCCGACTCCGCTCACCCCGACTCTGTGTCCGACGCCGCGGAGAGCGACGCCGTCGCCCGGTAGTGGACGCCCATCGGCAGGCCCGTGGCGTCCGTCGGCGGGTCGGCCGGCAGCGTCCGGAGTTCGCCCGGCCCCGGTCGTGCGGTGTACGCGAGCGCCACGGCGTCCAGGACGCTCTCGAGGCACACGTCGCTCCCGGCGACCCCCTCCGCCGCACGCTGGACGGCCGGCGGCGCGTCGCGGTCGAAGTCCGCTAACGCGCGCATCCGCTCGGCGTAGCCGCCCGCCGTCGCCGGGTCGTGGACCAGCGTCTCGCCGGCGAAGGCGCGGTAACACAGTTCCGGGTGGGACTCCGCGACGACCGGCCGGGCCTCGGGCAGTTCCTGGAGCAGTTCGTCCACGGCGGCGATAGCTCGACTGGCCTCGAACGCCGACCGCGAGAGCGGTCGCCCGGAGAGACGCTCGTTCACCCGGGCCGCGGCGGTGTAGCGGCGGCGGCGCGTCGCCTCCCTGACCGGCGGGGCGAAGACGACGTCGGCTCGCGCGCCGAGGACGCCCCGGAGCAGGCGGTCACACGGCCGTTCGCCGCCGGTGTCTTCCCCGCCGCTCTGGTCGCCCTCGAGGAGTCCCACGGGGACGCCGACGAGGATGCGGTCGGCCGTCTCCTCGTGGCGGAGCCAGAGGGCACCCACCTCGTCGTACGCGGCCGCGTGAACGAACCCGGAGCGGTCGAACGTGACGCCGACCCAGCCGTCGGCGGCGGGGACCGCGCCGACGTACACCCGGTCGTCGGCCATCGACCCCCACTGCGCTCCGGGGGGTGAAAAACCGGGGGTCCCGGAACGCCGGGCGTCCGACGGCCCTGCGAGTCCCTCTCTCGGAAGTCTTATCAGTTCGTCCCGCGTTAGTCGAGGTGCGATGGCAACTGGAACGGTCGATTTCTTCAACGACACCGGCGGTTACGGCTTTATCGAGACTGAGGACGCGGACGAGGACGTCTTCTTCCACATGGAGGACATCGGCGGCCCGGACCTCGAAGAAGGACAGGAGCTGGAGTTCGACATCGAGCAGGCCCCCAAGGGCCCGCGCGCCAAGAACGTCACTCGCCTGTAAGGCGACCAGACTCCCCACTCTGACTATCGGCTCCACCGGAAGCGGCAGCTACCGCCGCTCGGGGCCGACACACTACCCATACACGACCGGCGAGCGACGCGACTCCACGGCCGCCGTCGGAGAGACGTACCGCTCGGCCGCCGGAAGCGACGCAACCGTCAGGCCGCGTCCAGCCGGCGAACCGCCTCGTCGGTGAGGTCGAGACCGGCCGCGCTCACGTTCGTCTCCAGGTGGTCCACCGACGACGTCCCCGGAATCGGGAGTACCACCGGCGACCGCTCGAGGAGCCACGCGAGCGCGACCGCCTCGCGAGTGGCGTCGTGGGCGGCGGCCACGTCCTCGACGACGGACTCCGCCGTCCCGAAGCCGTTCGGGCCGAGCGGGAAGTACGGCATGAAGCCGATGTCGTGGTCCTCGCAGGCGTCGAGAACGGGGTCGTGTTCGCGGTCGCCGACGTTGTAGCGGTTCTGGACCGTCGCCACCGCGACGTGGTCGCGAGCGGTCTCGAGTTGCTCGACGGAGACGTTCGAGAGACCGACCCGCTCGACGATGCCACGGTCTTTCAGTTCCGCGAGGGCGGTGACACTCGCCTCGAGGGGCGTCTCCGGGTCCGGGCGGTGCAACTGCAGGAGGTCGATGGTCTCGACGCCGAGACGGTCACGACTGACGAGTGCCTCGTTCTCGAGGTAGTCCGGGTCGCCGTGAGCGATCCAGTCGCCGTCGGCCGAGCGTAACAGTCCCGCCTTCGTCGCGACGGTCACGTCGGCGTGGTCGCCGCAGAGGTCCAGCGTCTCGCCGATCTGTCGCTCGTTCACCCCCGGCCCGTAGGCGTCGGCGGTGTCCACGAAGTCCACGCCGAGTTCGACCGCCCGGCGGAGGACGCGCCCGGCCGTCTCCGGGTCTGCGGGCGGACCGAGGATGTCCGGTCCGCAGAGTCGCATCGCGCCGTAGCCCATGCGGTTGATCTCGACGCCGTCGAGGTCGAAGCTGCCCGCCGCCGCGGCGGTCGTCTCCGTCATAACCGTGCCTGCGGCCGGTCCGGACTTCAACCCCGCGTTCGGGAGCTCACGGTACGCTCACTCGATTTCGACGTTCGCGTCGTGGTCGGTCGGACTGCGACGACGCCGGGCGGTCGCGTCGGCCCCGTCGTCCTCGGCGTCGTCGTCGCCGTCGGCCGCGAGCGTCGGGCGCGTCGCGTCCGGCCCGGGCGACCCGACCTCGAGGTGGGCGGCGACCCGGCGCTCGAACTCCGTCTCCGTGATCTCGCCCGCGAGGTACTGCTCGCGGAGGTCCGCGCGACGCTGTTCGGGCGTCGGTTCGAACCGCTCGGCGAGGTCGAGCGACCGCAGCGGGGGGACCACCCGCTCCGCGCGGGCGGCGAGGCCGGCGAGGCGGTCTCCTCGGGGAACGGAGAGCCGACCGAGGGCGACGGCCACGGTCCAGCCGAGCAGCGCGACGTCGGCGACCGCGAGCACCGCCGTCCCGACCGCCCACGGAAACAGCGCCGACAGCGCCGCGACGAGCGACCCGGTCTCGAACAGTGTCAGGAGCCCGACGCCGAGGCCGACCCCGCCGGCGGCGACGGTCGCGGTACTCGCGACCAGCAGGAGTACGAACGGGAGCCAGACGCGGCGGTCTCCGATGGCCATCGTCGGCCGTAATGGCCTCGGACGGTTAAATCACGATACTGCGCGCCGCGTGGCCGCCAGCGGTTCGGCGAGGACAGAGCGCCGACGGCGCGCCGTTCGAGATACCCAGTCGGTCAGCGAGCGGCGGCGGCGACGCGTTCTTTCTCTTCTTTCTGGGAGACAGCGTAGGTGGAGACGTCGTAGTTGGCCGCGCCGGTGAGCTGGTTCGCGAGTGCCTCGGCGGCGGGCGTCGGCGACTTGAACGTCGAGCGCTGGACGCCCTGGGCGATGAACATCAGCGCCTGGTCCACGCGACGCTGGGGCGCCACGTCCACGGCCTGCGGGACGGAGATACCGCCGTACTTCAGGCGGACAGTCTCCTCTCGCGGGGCGGCGTTCTCGACCGCGGCCACGAGCACCTGCACCGGGTTCTCGCCCGTGCGGTCGTGGACGATGTCGAAGGCCTCGCGGACGATACGGGTCGTCTGCTCCTTCTTGCCCGTGTTCTCGTCGGTCTGCATCAGCCGGTTGATCAGGCGCTCGACGATGGAGATGTCCGACTTCTGGAACTGCTTGCCGGCGTGACGACCCATCGTGTGTGCGACCGGCGTCACCGTGATGTAGCGCTCGGTGCTCGGGTCGGAGTACTCGATGCCGGTAACCTCCCACTTGCCGAACAGGAGCGCGTCGGTCTCGGGCTGGGACTGTGACTCACTCATCGTTACCGGACCGGCTTGTCCTCGTT
>CAZEIO010000106.1:0-6758 GCA_964512525.1 uncultured Halobacteriales archaeon | reverse complement strand
CGACGTCGTCGTCGTCGGTGGCGGTCCGATCGGGCGCGGCGTCGCCCGTCTGCTCACCGACGACGGTCACTCGGTTCGCCTCTTGGAGCGCGACCACGACCGCGCCCGCGAACTCGCCGAGGAGTTCCCAGACATCACCGTGATGGAACACGACGCCACCGACAGAGAGTTCCTCGCCCGCGAGAACGTCGGCGACGCGGACGTCGTCGTCTCGACGCTGTCGGCCGACGAGCGGAACCTGCTCGTCTCGCTGCTGGCGGAACGGGTCGGCGCCACCCGCACGGTCGCCGTCGTCGAGACGGGCGACTACGTGGACGCCTTCGAGGCCGTCGGCGTCGGCGTCGCGGTCAACCCCCGCCAGCGCACCGCAGAGGAGATAACTCGCTTCACTCGCGACAAGTACGCCGAGAACATCGCCATCGTCGGGAAGAACCACGCGGAGGTCATCGAGGTCGAACTCTCGGCCGACAGTCCACTCGCCGGCCGTCCGATCAGCGAGTCGATAACAGACCTCCCGGTCGGCGTCGTCATCGGTGCCGTTACCCGGACCAGCGACGGCAGTGTCCCGCCGGCCGGCGGCGCCGACGCCGCCGACGTCGAGTTCGTCACTCCCCGCGGCGACACCGTCCTCAGGGAGGGCGACCACGTCGTCCTGTTCGCCGACGGCGAGGTAATCGACGCGGTCACCAGCAAACTGTGACCGCGAGCGAACCGACACCGGCGACGAGAACGAGAACCGGGTGGTGATGAGGATGCGACTCCGCGTTGACTGGCGAGCGGCGGTCGCCCTCGTCGGCAGCGTCATCGCGTACCTCTCGGTGCCGCTTCTGGTCCCGCTCGCGATCGCTGTCGCCGACAGCGTTCCGGCGCTCTCGAACGGAGATGGGGTGGGTACCGCCTTCGCCGCCACCGACGTCGTCCCGTTCGTCGTCACGATCCTGCTCGCACTCGCGGTCGGCCTGCCCCTGCGACGGCTTGACCCCGACCCCGAACTCGGGACCAGGGAGGGCTTTCTGGTCGTCGCGCTCGCGTGGCTCGCGGTGCCGATAGTCGGCACCGTCCCGTTTCTCCTCGCCGCACACGGTGTGCCCGGACTGGTGCCCGGCTACGAGACGACGCTCCGGTCGCCGGTGAACGCACTCTTCGAGAGCACCAGCGGATTCACGACCACCGGCGCGACGATCCTCGGAGAGATCTCCACCGACCGCCACTCCCGGGCGCTGTTGCTGTGGCGGCAACTGATCCAGTGGCTCGGCGGCATGGGTATCGTCGTCCTCGCGGTCGCCATCCTCCCGGAACTGTCGGTCGGCGGCGCGCAACTGATGGACGCGGAGGCACCCGGGCCGGGCGTCGAGAAACTCACGCCACGCATCCGCGAGACGGCCCGGACGCTGTGGCTCCTGTACGCCGGTCTCACCGTCCTCGAGATGGTGTTGCTGTACAGTCTCCACCTCGGCGGTCTCGCGCCGGAGATGACCGCGTACGACGCCGTCGCACACGGCCTGTCGACGATGCCGACCGGCGGCTTCTCGCCCGAGGCGCGGTCCATCGAGGCGTTCTCGGCGGCCGTCCAGTGGGTGATCGTCCCGTTCATGTTCGCCGCCGGGGTGAACTTCGCGCTGTTTTACGCCGCGATCACGGGCCGACTCCGGCGGATCGCCGGCGACCCCGAGTTCCGCACCTACCTCGGCGCAGTACTGGGGTTGACCGGTCTCCTTGCCGTGTTGCTCTTTTTCGACCGGGCGCTGGCTGCCCCCGTCGAGACGCAGTTCGGGCCGACGCTGGCCACGTTCGGCGACCCCGAGGCCTCGCTCAGACACGCCGTCTTCCAGACCGTCTCGCTCTTGAACTCCACGGGCTACTCGTCGATGGACTTCACCGCGTGGAGCGGCACTCGCCAGTACGTCCTCGTGTTCGCGATGTTCGTCGGCGGGTCGGCCGGCTCGACCGGGGGCGGCATCAAGGTGGTCCGCTGGCTGGTGATAGCGAAGGTGGTCCGTCGGGAACTGTACACCACGGTTCATCCCGACGCCGTCCAGCCCGTCAGGCTCGGCGACCGGGTCCTCGACGAGCGGACGATCCGCGGCATCCTCGGCTTCACCCTCCTGTACCTCGCGCTCTTTTTCGCCGGCGCGCTGTTCATCGCCGTGGACGCCTCGCGGACCGGACTCGACCTCTCGACAATCGAGGTCATCACCGCCTCCATCGCGACGCTCGGCAACGTCGGACCGGGTCTCGGCATCGTAGGACCGATGGGCGGCTACACGGCCTTCTCGCGGGCGACCAAACTGCTGATGGTCGGCCTGATGTGGGTCGGTCGCCTCGAGATCATCCCGGTACTCGTCCTGTTGACCCGGTCCTACTGGACGTCCTGACGCGGTCGCCTGCCCGCCCTACGCGGCCCCGGAGTCGGAGTCCGGATCGGGTGGGTCTCCGCCGTACTTCAGGAAGACGTACGCGAGTGACAGCGTCGTCGCGAACGCGGCCATCGTCGCGACGACGAGCGTCTTCGCCCCGGCACCGATGACCGGTCCGGTCCGGCCGCCGCCGCTCTCGCCGCCGCCTCCGCCGCCGGCAGTCGGCACGTCGTCGCCGACGGCGATGGCCCCGAGCATCCCCAGTCCCTTGTGTGGTTGACAGAAGTACTTGTAGATGCCGCCGGTCTCGAAGGTGTGTTCGTGGGTGAAGCCCGGTCCCTCGAGGGCCCCGACGCCCTCCCACGAGGACTCGGAGGGTGCCTCCTCGGGAAGGACGTTGTGGCCCGGGGAGACCCACTCGAAGGTGACGGTGGTCCCGGGGTCGATCCAGACGCCGGTCGGGGCGAAGGCGAGGCCACCGGAGCCGGCGCCGACCTCTATCGTCACCGCCGACTCGCCGCGGAGGTCCTCGAACGAGCCTCCCTTCGCACCGTCGATGTAGCCGCCGAAGTCGGGTTTCTCCTCCTGTGCGGCCGCCCCGGTGGCGGTCGCCCCGACCGCGACCGCGCCGCCGACACCCCTCGCGAACTGCCGACGCGTGACGCCGCTGTCCATGCCCCGGATTGGCGGCCGCCGTTCCTAACGGCTTCGGTCTGGGCCGCCCTCGACACGACGCTTGCGCGTGGCCGGACTACAGGGTGTAGTCGTTGCCGCCGGTCTCGGTCTCTAGGAAGGCCGTCAGGAGGTCCACGGTCGCGGCCACGTCTTCGTGGTGGGCGCTCTCGGTGACGGTGTGGAGGTACCGCGTCGGAATCGAGATGGCGCCGACGGGCTTGGCGCCGAACTGGTTCTGGAACGCGGCGGTGTCGGTCCCCCCGGCGGGCAACACCTCCGTCTGGTGGTCGATCGACCTGTCCTCGGCGACCGAGCGCAGGCGACGGTGGACCTTCGGATTCGTGATGACCGAGGAGTCCTTCAGCTTGATCGCGGTGCCGTCTCCGAGTTCGGTGACGTGGTCGCCCGGCTCGAAGCCCGGCACGTCGTTGGCGACGGTCACGTCGAGTGCGACCGCGAGGTCGGGGTCGAGGTCCACGCCGAGAGCCCGCGCCCCACGCAGGCCGACCTCCTCCTGGACCGTCGCCGCGAACTTGATCGTCACGTCTGGGTCCTCGATGCGGCGGGCGGCCTCGAGCATCGCGAACACGCAGACGCGGTCGTCGAGGGCCTTCCCGGTGACGTGGTCGCCGACGATCTCGGTGGACTGCTCCATCGTGACGAGGTCGCCGACCGACACCAGTTCCGCGGCCTCCTCGGCGGAGACACCGAGGTCAACGTGGACGTCCTCGACCTCCGGCTGCCCCTCGAGGTCGGCCTCGTCGAGGGTGTGCGGCGGCGCGGAGCCGATGACACCGGAGACGTCGCCGTCGTCGGTGTGGATCGTCACTCGCTGGGCCTTCAGCACGCGGGCGTCCCACCCCCCGAGGGTGTCGAGCTGGACGAAGCCGTCGTCGGTGACGTGACGGACCATGAACCCGATCTCGTCCATGTGGGCCGCGACGGCGACGGTGTAGTCCGAGTCGCCCTCGACGGTGCCGACGACGTTGCCCATCGCGTCGCTCTCGACGGTGTCCGTGTGTTCCTCGAGTTCCCGGCGGACGACCTCGCGGATGCGGTCCTCGTAGCCGGGGACGCCGGTCGTTTCGGTGAGTTCGGCGAGCAGGTCGAAGTCGAACGCCACCTCGTCGGGTGTTACGCTCATGTCTCCGGCGGCGGCGGGGACGAACATAAATCCCGCAGACTCCGGCCGGAACGCCCGCCTCGACCGGACGCTACGCCGCCGTGCGCTCACCAGACGCGCTCGAGGACCGCCTCGACGTCTTCGACCGACGGCTCGTACCCCGGCGGCCCGTTGCCCATCATCCCGTCCCCGACGGTCGCCTGCGCCACCCCCGGCAGGTGGTCGCGCTCGATTCCGGGGACGTCCCGCAGGCGCCCGTCGAGACCGAGGGCGTCCCGCACCGCGCGCACCTCCTCGACGACGGCCGTCGCGGCGTCGCGGTCGTCCGGCACCGCCGAGACGGCGTCGGCGGCACCCGCGTCGGTCGGTCGGTCCGCGAGAGCCGCGCCCGCCCGGAGTCCCTCGGCCAGCGTCTCGCGCCGGCCGTGGACGTGGTCAAACAGGTCCGCGAGGGCAGCGGGCGCGACGAGTCCGTGCGCCGCTCCCTGCTGGAGGTCGTACGGTCGCGAGAGCGCGTGGCCGTAGGCGTGCAGGACCGACAGCGTCGTCGCGTCCGGCCGGGAGACGCCGTACTGCGCGAGGACCGTCCCGACGACGACCCGGCGCATCGTCTCGTCGTCGCGGTCGCCGGCCCCGAGTGCCGGCAGGCCGGCCCGGAGCAGTCGCAGCGCCCGCACCGCCGTGGCGTCGGTCAGGGGCGTCGCCGCCCGCGTGTAGGTCGTCTCGACGGCCTTGTCGAAGCCGTTCATCGCCGACGCCAGGAGGACGCTCGCCGGCGTCGTCCGGAACAGGTCGGGGTCGTAGAACAGTGCCGCCGGCAGCAGTGCGGCGTCGGAGACGCCGCCGTGGACCACCGCTCCCGACTCGCCGACGGCGGCGGGGTCGGCGCTGATACCCGCGACCTGCGTGAGGTCGGCGCCGGCGAGGGTCGTCGGCACCGCGAACACGGGCGGCGGCGACTCGCCGACGCCGACGGTACCGCCGTCGAGCATCGACCGGACGGCCCCCTCGCGGCCGACACCCGTCGAGAGGAGCGCACTCGCCACCGTCGCCACGTCGAGACTCGACCCGCCGCCGACCGCGACGAGCGCGTCGGCGTCCGTCTCGCGGAACCGCTCGGCGACCCGTGCGGCGGTCGAGATTCGCTTCTCCGGCGTCGTCACCGCCATCACGTCCGCCAGGTGGTCGCCGAGGCCCGCCCGGACGGGGTCCATCACCGCGTCGGTGGTCCCGACCGTCTGTCCGCTGACGACGAGTGCCCTCCGGTGCCCGAGGACGGCCAGTTCCTCGCCCAGCGAGTGCACACAGTGAGCGCCGTAGCGAATCGTCCCCGGCCGGAACTCGAAGCGGAAGTCGTGTCCGTCGGTCATCGCCGCCAGTTCGCTGCCCGGATGCTTGTGGCTGACGCACCCGGCGACGCCGCGCCGGTTCCCGTCGCCCGCCGCCGTGACTACTGCGTCTCGTCCGCGACCACGCGGTCCTGGAAGTCGCTCACGAGGTCGAACACCTCTGCCCGCCGGTCGCCGTGCATCACGTAGTGGTCCACGCCCGCGAGTTCGACGTACTCGGCGTGGTCGACCGTCAGCCGGTCGTAACACTCTAGCGACCCGCGGCGGTCGGCTATCTCGTCGTCACTCCCGTAGAACACCATCGTCGGGACGTCCACGGCGGCGGGGTCCCACACCGGTTCTCCGCGGGTCGACGCCGCCCAGTCCGCGATGCCGCCGGCCTGCACCACGTACGTCTCCTCGTCCACGCCCTGGTTCGACTCGACCTGTGCCCGCCAGACCGCCTCGAACAGTTCCGGGTCGCCGCCCTGTCGCGCCCGCACCGTCTCGATGTCCTGGCGGAAGTGCGTGCGGTCGTAGTCCTCGATGTCGAGTGCCGCGAGAGCCACGTCGAAGTCGTACGGCGGCTCGTACACGGGGGCGCACTTCACGAGCGAGGCCACCGGCGGGTCCGACCGCTCGAAGTACCGCCCGCAGGTGTGTGACCCCCACGAGACGCCGACGAGGTGGACCGTCTCGTACTCGTCACGAATCGCCCGGACGACGGTGTCGATGTCGGCGGCGGCGCGGTCGGCCCGTACCGGCGGGTCGCCCTCGTCGGGCGGGCCCTCCATCGCGGCCGGCAGTTCGCTGTCGCCGTAGCCGCGGTGGTCCATGGCGAAGGCCGCCCGCCCGCGGTCCGAGGCGGCGTGGAGCCACGAGTACGAGGTGTCTCCGGGGACGGGCGTGACGAACAGCGCACGGGCGTTCGTGATGATGCCGTGGACGAACAGGACCGCCTCGTCTGCTCCCTCGGGTGCTCGCTCCCAGACGTTCAACCGCAGGCCGTCCTCTGCCGTCACGTCGCGCTGGGTGAGGTCCATGCTCCCCGCAGAGCGGCCCGCCCCACATAGGCGGTGGGGATGTGCCGTTCGCGTTCGAGCGGTCGGCCACGACCGACGACGAGACGGCCGCCGCCTCCCGATTCGAGTCAGATTTGGGCCTCTCTCGTGTCTCTTTCTTGCAATAGCTTATGTGTTGATATAGAGTACGTTCCGGCGGAGGTATTCCAGACATGACCGACAGACGCTCCGTACTGAAGAGCATCGGCACAGG
>CAZEIO010000105.1:0-6847 GCA_964512525.1 uncultured Halobacteriales archaeon | reverse complement strand
GCGGGGTGGACCGGCCGCAGGTAGCAGGCGGGTTCGTGGACGGCGTCGAGTTCGCGGTCGGCGTAGTCGGCGTCCACCCCGAGTCGGTCGAGGGCGGTCAGCAGCGGTGCACAGAGGACGTGGTAGGACTCGACGAGGTCGCCCGGCAGGTCGGCGGCGGGCGCGACGATGCCGTACGAGAGGTCGGCGCGGGAGTCGTGGTAGATGCCGCCGCCGCCGGTCGGCCGGCGGGTGACGGCGACGCCCTCGCGCTCGCAGTAGTCCCAGTCCACCGTCTCGGCGGCCTGTCGGTAGCCGAGCGAGAGGACGTCCGGCCACGTGTACACCCGGACCGTCCCGACCCCCTCGCGGACGGCGGTGCGGGCGGCCACCTCCTCGAGTGCCATCGTCATCGGGCCGGAGCGGCGCTCCTCGGCGACCAGCCGCCACTCCCGGTCGCGCAGGTCCATACCGCCGGTCGGCGCGGGCGAGACAAAGGGGTGTCGGGAGCGCGGACCGACGGGCACTCGTCGGGGGCGAACCGACGCACGCCGGCCGTCAGCCGGCGGTGGCCGTGCCCCGCATCGAGGGGTGGACGGTGCAGATGTAGTACGAGAGGTCCTCGGCCAGCGCGCTGGTCATCGTGAACGCGAACGTGTTGCCGTCGTCGGTCCAGTCCACGGCGTCTTCGTCCTCGTAGCGACCGGTGCCGGACTGCGTGAGCAGCGGCGTGTCGTCGTCGGCCCGCAGGGCGAAGGGGTGGAAGTCCCAGCCCCTGTTGCGCACCTCGTACCGGGTCCCGACCTCGAAGGTCATCGTGGGGTTCTCCGTGCCCATCTGCGCGACCGCACCGCTCGTGTCCCGCGGCACCTCCCACGCCGACACGCCGACGTTGTTGATCGTCAGCTCGACCACGTCCGGGTCGGCGACCGTCGTCTCGGTGGGCGTCGCCGTCGCCGTCGCCGTCTCGGTGTCGGTCGCCGTCTCCGCGGTCGTCGTGTCGCCGTCGCCCGAGTCGTCGGTCGCCGTCGCGGTATCGGTCGCCGTCGCGGTATCGGTCGCCGTCGCCGCCGTCGTCGGTTCGCCGTCACTGCCGCCGCCGTCGCCGCCGTCCCGTCCAGAACACCCGGCCAGACCGGCCGCGAGAGCGGCGCCGGCGGACGCCAGGAGTCGTCGTCTGCGGTCGTCGATGTCCATACTCGGGGCTGTGGCCCGACGATAATAAGTGGGCGTTTCGCGACACTGGCCGAAAGCGCCGGGATGACGACGCCGAACGCCTTTATTTATCGTTCTCGTACTACGACGCCGAGGAGGAGAGACGACCGTGACGGGCGTCCACTCCGACACATGAACGAACGAGAACGGCGCGAACTGCTCGGCAAGTTGCAACGACCCGGCCGCACCGTCGGCGTTGACCTGCCCGACGAGGTGACCGTGGACGGGACGACGGTTGACCTCACCGAACTGCTGTTCGAGGTGGAACGGCTCGACGGGATTCCGCCGGCCGAACGCGAGCGAGTCGAGGCCGCGAAGTCGGCGCTGCGGCGCGAGCGACTCGCCCGCAAGCGACGCATCGAGGACGACGATATCTCCTACGAGGTGGGGCAAGACCTCGTCGAGAGCGTCCGCGGCATCGACCGGGCCATCAACGCCCTCGAGGAACTCGACACGCCGGACATCGAGGAGCAACTGCGGCAGAAGGAACTCGAGGACGCCCGCGAGTTGCTCTCGCTGGTCCGCCAGCGGGAGTGACGGCGACGGACAGTGGGCCTACGCCGGCGGGTGACCGGGCGCGGGGCGTCGGTCCCGGCGCAAGGCTGATGTACTCCACCCGACAGGAGGAGAGGTATGCGACGAACGAGCCGTCGGGCGGTCCTCGCCGCCGTCCTCGGTGCCGGGGCGGGCGGTGCAGCCGTCGGCGGCGGCGACCTGCTCGACTCGTTCGCGCCGCTCAGCGGCGCGACGTGGGAGCGCACGCGCGGGACGGTGCCCGAGACCGTCGGGAGTCCCCACGGCGACGCCCGGGTCACGTACGACGACTACCACGTCCCGCACGTGGAGGCCGACGACGAGCGGGCGGCCTACTTCGCCGTCGGCTACGTCCACGCCGCCGACCGACTGTTCGAGATGGACCTCCTCCGTCGCCTCATGGACGGCCGTCTCTCGGCGGCACTCGGCGAGCGCACCGTCGAGTCCGACGTCTTCCACGTCAAGATGGACTTCCGTGCCGCCGCCGAGGCGTCGCTGGCGGCGCTCTCGGGGACCGACACCGAACGGATGCTCGCGGCCTACCGCGACGGCGTCAACGCCTACCGCGAGACCGGTCCCGACCCGCTCGAGTTCGGACTCGCCGGCTACGACGCCGGGCCGTGGACGACGACGGACAGTCTCCTCGTCGGCAAGCAGATAGCGTGGGGGCTGACGGGGTCGTTCCGGGCGCTCCGGCGGGCCCACCTCCGGGAGCGCCTGTCGGCGTCACGCTACCGGGACCTGTACCCCGACCGCTTCGACCACGGCACACCCATCCTCCGCGACGAGACTGGCGGCGAGGTGTCGGGCGTCGGTGACGGGCCGGTGGACGCGAGCGTGGATACGCCCCGGGGCGCGACGGCTCCCACATTCGTCGATCACCTCGGCCGGTTCGAGCCGTCGAAGCGCCTCGGGTCGAACCACTGGGCGGTGGCGGGGGCACACACCGACACCGGCCGTCCGATGCTCGCCTACGACCCCCACCTCACGCTACTGGCGCCGCCGCTGTGGTACGAGCAACACGTGGTCGTCGGCGACCGCGAGGTGCGCGGGGCCGCCTTCCCCGGGACGCCCTTCGTCGTCGTCGGCGAGACGGACCGAGCGGCGTGGGGATTCACCAACACCGGCGCGGACGTGATGGACCTCTACACCTACGAGACGGACATAGACGCCGGGGAATACCGCGCACCCGACGGCTGGCGGTCGTTCGAGACGACGGAGCGCACCGTCGCGGTCGCTGGCGGCGAGGACCGCACCGTCCAGGTCCGGAAGACCGTCCACGGTCCATTCCTCGACCGCGAGGTCGCCGGCGAGCGACGTCACGTCGGCGTCGCGTGGACGGGGACGAGTGGCACCCGCGAGACGCGGGCGATCCACGAGTGCAGTCGTGCAGCGGGGCTCGCGGACTACCGCGACGCCCTGCGGCTGTTCGACTGTCCCACGCAGAACGCACTGTACGTGGACGACGACCGCGTCCTCTACAAGGTAACCGGCCAGATTCCGGTGCGCCGCGTCGGGGGCGAGGTGGTCCGCGGCGACCGCGTCTTCGACGGGTCGGCGGGCGAGGCGACCTGGGAGGGCTTCGAGCCGTTCGGACAGTCCACGTGGACGGGCTTCGTCCCCTTCGAGGACAAGCCCGGCGCCGTGGACCCGGACTACCTCGGGACGGCCAACCAGCGACCGACGGACGACCCGCGCTACCCGGTTGGACAGGAGTACGACGACGGGTTCCGCGGCGTCCGCATCTACGAGCGTCTCGACGAGCGCGTGGCGTCTGGAGACCCCGTCGATCGCGCGTTCATGACCGACCTCCAGCGGGACACTCTCGACGTGCGGGCGCGGATGCTCGTCCCCGCCGTCCTCGACGCCCGCGACCGGATGCCGGCGGTCGCCGCGGACCACCTCGACGCACTGGCCGACTGGGACTACCGGATGGACCGCGACAGCGAGGCCGCACTCTTTTTCGACCAGTTCCTCGACGCCTTCGAGCGCCACGTCTGGGAGACGACGTTCGAGGACCTCGGCGAGTCGTTCTGGCCGGCACAGTGGGTCCTCCTGACACTGCCGCCGGACCATCCGGTCTTCGACGGCGACCGTGCCGGGGCCCTCGCGGTCGCGGCCGAGCGTGCCGCAGAGCGCATCGAGAGCGAGGGCTGGGAGACGTACGGCGACGAGAACCGGACCACCCTCGACCACCAGTTCGGCGGGCAGGTGGCGGCGCTGAACTACCCTCGGTACCCCACCGACGGCTCCGGCGAGACGGTGTTCAACGTCCACGACGGGGCCGCGGCGGGGTCGTCGTGGCGACAGGTGTCGTCCGTCGGCGGGACGTCGCTGTCGGTTCTCCCCGGCGGCCAGTCGGGGTCTGTGTTCTCCGACCACTACGACGACCAGTTGCGGATGTGGGCCGACGGCGAGTACAAGTCGATGGACCTGACCGTGCCGGACGACGGCGACCGCATCGCGTTCGCAGGTGAGGAGAAATGAGCGGGGAGTCGTCGGCGACGGCGACCGACGGGAGTAGAGACGACGGAAGCGAGAGGGCCTGGCCGCCGGCGGCAGTCGCCGCCGTCAGGGCGGACCGCCCGCGCCGGTGGACTGCCCTCGCGGCCGCCGCGGCGGTCGGCCTCGCAGTCGCGTGGGTACACTGGGCCGGGTTGCTCGTGGCGGGAGCGCTCGTCGGCGTCGTCAGCGCGACCACGCCGCGTGCGGTGGCCGCGGGGCTGGCGGTCGGTGTCGCCGCGGTGGCCGGGACCGTCCTCGCGAGTCCGGCGATGAGCGCCGTGGAGTTCCTCGCGCTCACCCCGCCGGTCTTCGTCACCGTCGTGGGCGGCCTCGCGCTGCCGGCGTGGGGGTCGCTGGTCCGGCTGTTCGGATGAACGGACGCTCCAGCACGGAGACGTCGGGAGTGTCCGACGAAACACCGGTCGGCGCGGCGACAGCGAGCCGTCGACGGGCACTCTCTTCGGTCGAAACGACTGCAGAGCGACACGAACACTAACGGGGCGTCGGACGGATCGTCCCGCATGAGCGAGGACGGCGAGGTCGCGTACGAGCCGGTCAGCGTCAAGACGGTGCTCCGCGAGATGAAAGACACCGCCGAACTGTTGATCGACCTCTCGTACTCGTCGGTGCTCTTCGACGACCGGGACCTCGCCAGGGAGGTATTGGCCCTCGAGGACGAGATGGACGTCCTCCAGTTGCGGGCGCGGATGAGCCTCGTGATGGCCGGCCGCCAGCCGGACGACGCAGAGGCGCTCGCGCCCGTGTTCGGCATCGTCGGCGCCGCCGAGAAGATAAGCGACGCGGCGGGTGACATCGCCAAGGTCGTCCTCGAGGACATCGGCATCCCCTCCGGACTCCGCGGGATGCTTCCCGACGCGGTCGAGACGCTCGCGCGGACGACCGTCGCCGAGGACTCTCCGTACGCCGGCCGGACGCTCGGCGACATCAACGTCGAGACCGAGACGGGAGTGCGGGTCCTCGCGCTCAGGCGCGGCGACGAGTGGCTCCTCGACGCGGGGCGCGAGACGCGTCTCGAGGCGGGTGACGTCCTGTTCTGCCGGGGGACCGAGGGGGGACTGGCACACGTCTACGAGACTGTCTCGGGAGAGCCGTACGAGAAGCGGCCGGCGGCCGACCCGCCGGCCGAGGACCTCGACCGCGCCGTCGATGCAGTCGCACTCATGAAGAGGATGAGCGAACTGGCCGTCGACCTCGCGTACGGCAGCGTCCTCTTCGACAGTCCCGAGCTCGCACGGGAGGTTCGCGAACTCGAGGTCGAGGTCGACGCCCTCCAGTCACGGTTCGAGGTCTGGGCGCTGCGGGCGGCCGGGACCGTCGAGGACCCGGTGTCGATCCGAGGGTTGCTCCACATCGCCTCAAGCACGGAGGTCATCAGCGACGCCGCTCTCGAGATAAGCGAGGGTGTCCTCCGCGGCGTCGGGAGCCACCCCGTCGTCGAGGCGGCCGTCCAGGAGTCCGACGAGATACTCACCCGGACGACCGTTACGGCCGACAGTCGCCTCGACGGAGCGACGATCGGCGAGTCCGAACTCAGGACGCGAACCGGCATGTACGTCGTCGCGATCCGCCGCGACCGGACGGACGACGACCAGACGGACGACGACGACCGGACGAACTACGTCCTCTCTCCGCCCCCGGAGACGACGCTCCGAGCGGGAGACGTTCTCATCGCGAAGGGCACCCGGAGCGGCGCCGAACGGCTGATCGACTGGGCGACGTGACGATGGTCGAGCCCTGGTCAGTCGGGTCGATCACGCGGGCGCTCCTGCCGATACTGCTCGTCCTGACGGCACTCGAACTCGTCGGCGGCCTCACCCTGGGGTCGTTCGAGACGACGCTCCTCCGGTACCCGACGCTGCTCGTGCTCGTCCCCGTCACGATCGGGACGGCGGGGAACCTCGGGAGCATCCTCTCTGCGCGGCTGTCGACGACCTTTCACCTGGGGACGCTCTCGTTCGACCCGACCGACGAGCGACTCCTCGGCAACACCCTTACGACCGTGTTGCTCGCGGTGAGCGTCTTCCCCGTCGTCGGAGCCGGCGGCTGGGCAATCGTCGCGGTCACCGGCGACCCCCAACTCACGCTGTCGACGGTCGTCCTCGTCGCCGTCACGAGCGGGGTCGTCCTCGCGGGACTCGCGATACTCGTCAGCGTCGGTGCGACGTACGGGGCCTACCGCTTCGGGCTCGACCCCGACGACGTCGTCGTGCCGGTCGTCACCAACGTCTGTGATGTGCTCGGCGTCCTCGTTCTCCTTCTCGTCGTCCAGCTCGTCGTGACGTGACCGTCACCGGCAGCACCGGGAAGTGGGCACTTTTTTGCGCCCGTCTCCCAATTCGGGACACGGGAGCGCGGAGTCGAGACCGGTCGCCAGCACACATGTCAGTCCGATCTGTCGTCAGGGACTCGTACGGGGGGGCACTCCCCTCCGTCCTCGTGAGCGCCGCCGGAGGACTGCTCGCGGGGACGATCCTCGGGGGGATGGACGCCGAACTCGAGGCGGTGCAGGGACTGCTCGTGATGGTCCCCGCCTTCCTCGCGATCCGGGGAAGCGTCTACGGCTCGCTCGGCTCCCGTCTCTCGAGTGCGCTCC
>CAZEIO010000104.1:0-6904 GCA_964512525.1 uncultured Halobacteriales archaeon | reverse complement strand
AAGGACTACTCCGAGCGCCGGATGCGCGCCGAGATCGCCGACCTGCCGGACGGGGAGTACACCTTCGAGGACGTCCTCGACGGCGACGGGCGCGGGAACGAGGACCTCCCGGTGCGGGCGGCGGTGCGGATCGATGGGGAGGGCGTGACGGTCGACTTTGCCGGGACCGCCGGTCAGACGGAGGGCCCGGTCAACGCCGTCCGCGCCGTGACGGCCTCGGCGACGTACTACGCCGTGCGCTGCGTGACGGACCCGGACATCCCGCCGAACCACGGCTGCTACCGGCCGGTCACGATCGAGACCCCCGAGCGGTCGCTCGTGAACCCGGAGCCGCCCGCGGCGGTCGTCGGCGGCAACCTCGAGACCTCACAGCGGGTGACCGACGTGGTGCTCGGGGCGTTCGCCGGGGCGGACCCGGACCGCGTCGTCGCGGGCTGTCAGGGGACGATGAACAACGTCACCTTCGGCGGTCGGGACCCCCGCAGCGACGAGCCGTACACCTTCTACGAGACCCAGGCAGGGGGGTTCGGCGGTCGCACCGGGAACGACGGCATGGATGCTGTCCACGTCCACATGAGTAACACGCTGAACACGCCCGCAGAGGTGCTAGAGACGGCCTACCCGCTCCGGGTGCTGGCCTACGCCCTCCGCCCGGACTCGGGCGGCGCCGGCGAACGACGCGGCGGTCTCGGACTCCGCCGCGACATCGCGGTCCGCGACCACGTCGCCACCTGCAGTCTGCTGGCCGACCGCCAGCGCCACCCGCCGTACGGACTGCTGGGCGGCGACCCCGGCGCGCCGGGCGAGACGTACCGCCTCCCCGCCGACGACGGCGACCCGGAGCGACTGCCGGCCAAGACCACGCGAGAACTCGGTCCCGGCGAGGCGGTTCGACTGCTCACGCCGGGGGCCGGCGGCTACGGCGACCCGGCCGACCGCGACCCGGCGGCCATCGCCCGGGACCTCCGCCTGGGGAAGGTCACCCGGGAGCGAGTCCGCGAGGCGTACGACCGCGACCCCGACGACCTGCCGGACGCGTAGCGCCGGCTCCCGGTCTCCCGCGGTCCACGGCGCTCGCGAAAAGAGTGCGGTCCGTCGCGCTAGCCCGCCGTCCCGACGCCGGTCGTGTCGGGCGCTATCGGGGCTGGCGCGAGGGCGTTGCTGCTAGACTCCTCGCGGATGAGGTCCTGCAGTTCCGACACCGGTATCTCGTAGGTGATCGAGACCGTGGTCTCCTCGTGCGAACTGCTCAGGGCGTCAATCTGTGCCTCGGCTGGCGTCCCCGGCTCGACGGTACCCTTCCCCAGCTGGATGAGCGCGCCGACGGTCTGGTTGATGCGCTCGGCGGCGGACTCGTTCGTCGCCGTCAGGTAGGTACTGACGCCGACGTTGTCGCCCTCGGTGTAGTAGTCGCCGGCGTAGGCGGTCACGGCGGCGAACTGCGTGAGGTCAACGGGCGCGGAGGCGCCGTACAGCGCCGCCAGCGAGCCGACGGACTCGCGCTGCTGGTCGGTGAGAGTGGTCGCGTAGCGGACGTAGGCGTCGTCTCGCGTCCGGTCGAAGGCCGTCCGCAGGTCGCCGCTGAAGGTGTCGGCGTCGCCCTGTGCGACGTCCACGACGTCGGTCACGACGGTCCGGTTACCGGAGAACGCCCACAGTCCGTCGCGGTACTCGGCGGCGTACAGCGGCTCCTCGCTGGTTTCGTTGACTATCTCGTACACCGTCACTTCCTGGTACGTGGACTCCGTCACGGTGTTCTCGTCGCGGAGGTTCGTGAGGACGTCCTCGCGGTCCCACTCGACGCTGACGACGACGCCGGCGTACTGGTTCGCCTCGACGTCACTCGTCTCCGAGGGGGCGGGCGTGCGGGCGAACGCCGCCATCCCGTTCACCGCCTCGATGGAGAGGTTCGCGCTCAGGTTGTCGTTCAACTGTTCCTGCACCTGTTCCAGCGCCTCGTTGACGCTCTGCGGGTCGTCGGGACCGGCCTCGCTCTCCTCGAACAGCGTGTTCAGCACCGCCCGCGTGTTCTCGTCCTGTAGCACGTCGGCGTCCACCGTCACGACGGCATCGACGCCGGCGGGAACGTGCTCGACCGGCTGGGCGGCGCCACCACCACCGTCGCCGCCGAATCCGGGTATCGAGCCGACACACCCCGCCGTCGCCAGCATCACCACCACTGCCACCGTGGGTAGGGCCCTGTTCATCGTCGTCTCCCCGTTTCGCTATTGCTCGTTGGTCGCACGAACGCCGGGTTAGGGCCCCCGCGTCAAATGCCCTGTGGCCTCCTCGTTAGTGAATTACTATCGTACGCCTGCGGTCGATCACGGCCGTTGCTCGGGCGTCTCCTCACCCGTCCGGAAGGCGGCGACCGCTGCCGGTTCGGGGATGCCCTCGCGGGCCCCGGCGGTCCGCGTCGCCATCGACGCCGCGGTCGTGGCGTCCTCGACTGCCGTCTGTCGGTCGCGGCCGGCCGCCAGCGCCGTCCCGAAGTAGCCCGCGAACACGTCGCCGGCGCCGGTGGTGTCCTCGACTGCCACCGTCGGCGGCGACACCTCGAACGCCGTTCCGTCGTCGTCTCTGACCACGACGGGGTCCGGTCCGTCCTTCCGGACGACCGCGCAGGGAGACGACGCGAGCGCGTCTTGGAGTTGCTCGTACTCGTGTTCGTTCGGCGTGCAGTAGTCCACGGCGGGGTGCCCGAGGAGGCCGGCGGCACCGGCCGCCGGAGCGGGGTCGAACAGCACCGTCGGCGGGTCCGGCCGGTCGGCGACCCGGTCGAGGAGCGAGCGAACGGCGGCTTGTGGTATCTCGTTCTGCAGGAGGAGGCAGTCGGCGTCCAGGGCCCGTTCGGCGTGGGCGGCGACGTACGCGGGGTCCACGGCGTCGTTCGCGCCCGGCACGACGACGATCCGGTTCTCGCCGCCCGGTCCCCGGAAGACGTGGGCCGTCCCCGTCGGCACGGACGCCGTCGCGAGGGCAGTCGCGTCCACGCCGGCGGTCGAGAGCGAGGCGTGGACGCCCGCCTCGTCGGCGTCCGGTCCCACGGCGCCGAGCAGCGTCGTGTCGGCGCCGGCGCGAGCAGCGGCGACGGCCTGGTTCGCCCCCTTCCCGCCGTGGTGGAGTTCGTCCGAGTCGCCGGCGAAGCCCTCGGGGAGGGCGTCGTTCGCGACGGTGACCGTCTCCTCGGCCGCCGGGAACCAGTCGTACTGGCGCTCGTACGCCCGCAGGTCGGCGGCGGTCACGTCGTACACGCGGTCGAGGTTGATACTCCCGAGGCTGAGGACCGTCGGCGTCTCGTCGCCGGTCACGGTTGAGACACGGTTCGATGCGCGGCCCGATGGCCCTTCAGTCCGTCCCTTCCGGCGACGTAAGCCTACTGCGTCCCGAACACCACGGCCGTCTTGACCGTCGTCGCGTCTCGCTCGAAGGCGGCCTCGACGTCGCTCGGCGGGTAGAGACCGGTGAGGAAGTCCGCGAGGAAGTCGTCGGAGAGACCCGCGAGCGTATCGACCGCGGCCCGGAAGTGGTCGGTGCTCGCGTTGACCGTCCCGAGGAGGGCCTTGTTGTGCATCACGAGGTCGCGGTGGAGACTGCCCCCGTCCACCTCGAAGGTCCACGGCTCCGGGATGCCGAGGAGGACGGCGACGCCGCCGGGCGCGAGCGCCGCCGGGGCAGACAGGGCGTGTTCCGCGTGTCCGGTGGCCTCGACGACGAGGTCAACCGCCTCGTGGGCCGCGGGGACGTCCGCGACGGGCGTCTCGCGGGAGTCCACGTACGTCGCGCCCGTCCGCTCCATGAGGTCGATGGTGGGGTCCGGTCGGTCGCGCCGGCCCAGGCAGTAGGTGCGGTCGTGGTCGAGGACGGCGACCGCGAGGAGACCGAGCGACCCGTTGCCGAGGACGAGTGCGCTCTCGGGGTGCCAGTCGAAGGCCGACCGCGAGGCGGCAGCGTAGTCGAGGGCCTTCTCGAGGACGCTCACGGGTTCGACGAGGAAGCCCCACTCGGCGAGTGCCTCCGGCACGTGGACGAGGGCGGACCCGGGGGCGGCGAAGTACTCTCGCATGAAGCCGTGGGCCCCGTCGATGCCGCACTCGAGTGTCGCCTCCGGTGGGAGCACGTCCGCCTCGCCGCGGGCGAAGCGGCCGTCGGGGTCGTCGCCGGGCGGTCGCCGCACGGTCGGTACGACCACGTCACCCCTGTCGAGGCGCGTGTCGTTCGGGGCGACGACGACGCCGACGGCCTCGTGCCCGAGGACCATCTGGTCCTCGCCGGGCGGAAAGCCGCCGTGGGTCCCCTCGACGACGTCCCGGTCGGTGCCGTCCACGCCGACGCGGAGCGTCCGCACCAGTGCCTCGCCCGGACCCGGTTCGGGCCGCGGGATACCGACCAGCCGCGGCCGCGACTCGCCGCGACGAACCACTACGGCGTCCATGCCCTCGCCCCTCGTACTCTGGGACAAAAAATTTATCTCTGGACGAGTTAATCCGCCGCGATGTTCACGCCCCACCGCGTCGGCGGCAGTCCCCACGGCGGGAGGCCGGTCGGATGAGCGACACGGACACGGCACAGTACGACCGGCTCTACCGCCTGTACGAGGACCACGACACGGAGACGCTGCGGGCGTACCAGGATTTCGTGGACGTGGTCCCGCCCGTGGACTCGCGGGTCGCTCTCGAGTACTGGGACGACGCACGCGAGGAACTCGACGCCCGCAAGCGAGCGGTCCGTAGCGACTTCCCGGACGCGGGCGACACTCTCGCGTCGGTCGCCGCCCGTGCGACCCGGTCGCAGGCCTTCACCGCCCTCGACCTCCTGAACAAGCACGGCCGCGGCGTGAACGTCCTCGTCCTCGACGTGGACGAGACGCTGCGCTCGGCCGGCAACACCGACAACGAAATTCCCCGCGAGACGCTGCACCTCCTCACCGAGTTCCGCGAGGCCGGCGTGCCGATAGTGGTCTGCACGGGACAGACCCTGGAGAACGTCAAGGGCTTTCTCGTGCAGGGACTCGGCAACGAACTCGTCCACTCGGGCGACGTGAGCGTGGTGTACGAGGCCGGAACCGGCGTCTTCACGCCGGGCCACGGCGCCGACACGAAGCAGCTGCTCTACGAGTCGCTCGACCCCGAGATACGCCGGGTGTTCGACCGCATCAGGACGGGTATCCTCGCGGACGCACCCGAGGCGATACGCAACGGCTGTCACCTCCAGGGCAACGAGTTCAACGTCACGCTGAAGCCGAACTTCGAGACCGGGAGCGACCGCGCCGGCGCGGTCGTGGACCGTGCGCTGGTGTACCAACTGGACCTCCTCGGGACGGCGGTGGCGGCCGAACTCGCCCGCGACGACGGCGACGCGCCCGACGCCGACACCGTCTCCGAGTGGGCCCGCGCGCACTACGCGGCCGAAGACCCCGAGATACGGGCCGTCCTCGCCCGCCGCGACCGACTCCCGACCGCCGACGCCGCCGAGGTGGGCGACGCCGCGGCCGCCGTCTTCGACCGCGTGGACGTGGCCTACTACGAGGCCGACGCCGCCGAGGTGGGCAGTCTCGAGCTGAACAAGCCCGCCGGCGTCCGGGCGGCCCTCGACGTCCTCGGCGTGGCCGACCCGTTCGCGCTGGTGATGGGCGACAGCAAGAGCGACCTCCGGGTGATGCGCTGGGTCGCGGGGGAAGACGCCGGTATCGCCGCCGCGCCCGCTCACTCCTCGCCCGACGTCCTCGACCACGTCCGCGCGACGGACGACCTCGTCTTCGCCCGCGGGAACGCCGCCGACCCACTGCGCACGGCGGCGGCCCTGAACCGCCTCGTGGAGGTGGTCGGATGACCGCGACCCGGCCCGACACCGCGGACCCACTCGCGCTTCACGGCGTCGTTCCGCCGACGGTGACCGCCTTCCACGAGGACGAGTCGGTGGACGTCGAGACGACGGCCGCCCACGCGCGGTTCGTCGCCGACCACGGCGTCCACGGCGTCTTCGCCCTCGGCACGAACGGCGAGTTTCCCCTGCTGACGGCCGACGAACGGGCGCGGGTGGTCGAGACCGTGGTCGGTGCGGTCGGCGACCGCCTGCCGGTCGTCGCCGGCGTCGGTGCCCCCTCGACGCGGGCCACGGTCGCGAACGCGGAGCGAGCGGTCGCCGCCGGCGCGGACGGCGTGGTCGTCGTCACGCCGTACTACTTCCCGCTCGACGGCGAGGCGGCGCTGACCCACTACGAGCGCGTCGTCGGGGCCGTCCCGGTGCCGGTGTACGCGTACCACATCCCGGGGCGGACGGGCAACGACCTCTCGCTGGGAACGGTCGGTGCGCTCGCAGACGCCGGCCTCGCCGGATTCAAAGACTCCAGCAAGGACGTACCGTGGCTGGCGCAGGCCACCGACGCGAACCCCGACCTCACCGCACTCGTCGGGTCGGACTCGCTCCTGGCGACCGGGCTGGACCTGGGCTGTGACGGCGTCGTCAGCGCCGTGGCGAACGTCTTTCCGGCCCTCGTCGTGGACCTGTACGCGGCACACGCGACCGGCGACCGCGAGCGTGCCCACGAACTGCAGCGCCGGGTCTTCGACGTCCGCCGGGCGCTGAAGGCCGGCCCGTACATGGCGGGCGTGAAGACCGCGCTGTCGCTGCGACCCGACGCGCCCGACCCGGGCCCCCTGCGGGCGCCGCTCCGGCGGATGGACGACGACCAGCGTGCGACACTCGAAGCGACACTCACGGACCTCGACCTGCTATGACACGAGACTACCGGTCGCTGCACGACCCGAACGCGGAGTACACGATGCGAGACCTCTCGAGCGACGCCATGGGCGTTGACGTCCACGCCGACCGTGGGGCCCGCGACGTCGAGATAACCGACGTCCAGACCACGATGGTGGACGGCAACTTCCCGTGGACGCTC
>CAZEIO010000103.1:1821-6904 GCA_964512525.1 uncultured Halobacteriales archaeon | reverse complement strand
TCGCGACAGCCCTCGCGGGTGAGCGGCCGCCCGAGTGTCACGTCCGCGAAGTGGTCGCGAATCCGGTCCAGTGCCGCCTCGTCCGCGGCCGACAGCGACGGTTCCCGGACGCGGTAGTCGAAGCCCTCGTGTCGTTCGCGGACGGTGACGGTCACACCGGGGTGGACCTCGTACTGTGCACGGACGTCCGGGGCGTACCACGCCCCGGGCGACGCGGGCGGGGCGGGGGCGGCGACGCGGTAGCGGTCGGCCGACGGTGCGTCACGTCGTGACACACCTTGGTATCGTTCGACGGTATTACTTAAACTTGAGTATTTTTTGTCTCCTCAATTACTATTCTGGCGGCGCGTCCCGCGGCGAAATCCATAGAGTGTAACGGTTCGACACACCGACACCGTTTTTGTCGGCGAGCGACCGGGAGAGAGTGTGAACCGGGAGGGAGTCGGGGCCGTCGTCCTGGCGCTGGTCGCGATACTCGCGGTGGCGTTCGTCTCCGCCACCCTGACCAGCGTCGTCGAGCCGGAGGCGGAGTCGGGCGGCGGCGGCATCGGCGGCGAGGGATCCGGTCCCCCCGGCGAGGAGACGACGGCCCCGGACGAGGCCGACAGCGACCAGCGGCAGGCAGAGCGACAGCCGCTGTTTACCGGCGACGGCGGGTCGAACGGCTTCTGCGTGAAGGAGCTACAGTCCACGTGGATCCGTCTCGCCATCGTCCTCGGCATCGTCGCCGTCTTCCTGGTCGTGAAGGTGCGACTCGACACGCTGCCGGCGCTCGGCGTCGTCGCCGGCGGCGTGCCGGTACTGTTCCTGCTGTACGGCATCATGACCTGCGGCGGCTTCGCCCAGCCGAGCGAGGCCGCCGCGGGGACGGGGAACTCGAGCGACTCGAGCGGCGCGCTCGGCTCCGGCAGCGAGAACCCCGTCGTCCAGTCGGTGCCGGACGCTCCCGTGTGGCTGTTCGTCCTCGTCGGCGTCCTCGCCGTCGCCGTCGCGGTCGTCGCCGTCGGGTCCCGGGGCTCCGTGAGCGAAATCGTCGGTGGGGTCTGGACCGACGAGGACGACGGCGGAGACGCCTCGCGCCGGTCGGACGTGGCCGCCGTCGGGCGGGTCGCCGGCCGCGCCGCCGACCGCATCGAGACGGGCGCGGACGCCGAAAACGAGGTGTTCCGCGCGTGGCAGACCATGACCGAGTACCTCGACGTGGACCGGCCGGACTCCTCGACGCCCGCCGAGTTCGCCGCCGCCGCGGTCGATATCGGTCTCGACTCGGAGGCCGTCGGCGAACTCACCGCGGAGTTCGAGGCGGTCCGCTACGGCGGCGAGTCGGCCACCGCGGAGCGCGAGGAACGCGCCGTCGCCGCCCTCCGCCGCATCGAGGCCGACGCGGAGCGAGTGGGTGCAGAGCGCGACCGGGACGGGCCGACTGCCGGTGGTCGGCCGTGATGGACGACCCGCGGCGACTGGCCGGCGTCGCTCTCGTCGCCCTCGTCGCCGTTGCACTCGTGTCGGCGACGGTCAGTTCGACCGTCGAGCGGAGTGCGGTCAGTGTCCGCGGCGGCCTCAACACCAGCGAGGTCCCCGACGAGGCGTGGGCCGCGCCGCCGGGACTGTTCGGCAGTAGCGGCACGGCAGACGAGCGAGCCTGTATCGACGGCGGCGAGCTCCGCTCGCTCGCCGGTGGCCTGACGCTCGTCCTGCTCGGCGGAGCGGCCCTCGCCTTCCACCGCTACGACACGCTGGCGGCCGTCGGCGTCGTAGCGATGGGCGTGCCGGTGCTGGTCCTGCTGACGGCCATCGCCGAGGCGTGTGGAAGCGGCGGCTTCGGCGGGCTACCGACCGACGGGGAACGACTCGGGGTCGGCGGCGCCGCGTCGGTGGTCGCCGCCGTGACCGAACTGCCGATGTGGCTGTTGGTACTCCTCGGCGCCGTCGTCGCCGCGGTCGCCGTCGTCGCCACTGGCGACCGGACGAGCGTCCGGGCGGTGCTCGGACTCGACCGCGACCCCGACCCGCCGGCGGCACCGGACGACGAGGACGACGCCGCCGTCGCTGTCGGGCGGGTCGCCGGCCACGCCGCCGACCGCATCGAGACGGGTGTTGACGCGGACAACGAGGTGTTCCGCGCGTGGCAGACCATGACCGACCACCTCTACGTGGACCGGCCGGACTCCTCGACGCCCGCCGAGTTCGCCGACGCGGCGGTCGAGGCCGGACTCGGCCGCGAGAACGTGGCCGAACTGACGGAACTGTTCGAGGCGGTCCGCTACGGCGGCGAGGCGGCCACCGCGGGGCGCGAGGAACGCGCCGTCGCCGCCCTCCGCCGCATCGAGGCCGACGGACTCGGGCGTGGCTACCGGCCGGGAGAGATCGGGTCCGACCACGACGCCGACGACCGGCGAGACGGAGGTGACGGCCGGTGAGACGGCTGTTGATGGTGGTCGGCGTCGCCGCGGCCATCTTCGGCTTCGTGATGCTGTTCGTCCCCGAGCTCGTGGTCTTCGGCAGTCGGTCGGTACTCGCCGTCCTCGCCGCCGTCAGCCTGTTGCAGGCCGGCCGGGTCGTCCGCGACCGCCTCCGCACCGACCACCAGTTCGAGGAGACACCGGACCCCGAGACGGAACAGGACCTCGCCGTGCCCGGCGACGACTTCGACGAGACGCTCCGGGAACTCCGCGAGCGGCCGCCGCAGGCCGCGGTGGCGGTGCGGTCAACCGCGAGTCGTCGCTACCGGGGGCGCGGCACGCACCAGCGCGAGGCGGTCACCGAGCGACTGGAGACGGCGGCGGTCAACGCCCTCGTCCGGCGACACGGCTGGTCGCGAGAGCGGGCCCGCGAGGCCGTCGGCGACGGCGAGTGGACGGACGACCCGTACGCCGCTGCCTTCTTCACCGGCGACCTCTCGGGACTGTCGCTGCGCGAGCGCCTCCGTCGGGTGCTCTCCTCCGAGCGGTCGTTCCAGCGGCAGGCGAAGGCCGCCGCCGACGCCGTCGCGCGGGTCGCGGACACCGACGCCGAGAGCGTCGGACCGTCGCGAGAGGGTGAGTCGGCGTGACCGCGAGTCGGACGGCGACCGAGACGGCGGACGACGCCGACGACGTGGACGAGCAGCGGGCCGCAGTCCGGCAGAACGCGGTCGGCGCCGACCGGGTCGAGGGGGGACCGACCACGGACGAGACGACGGCGTCGCCGACGCCCTCTGGAACGATGACCGACCGCTGGAAAGGCATCAGCGCGGTGGCGCTGGTGGCCGGCGGCGTCGGACTCGTCCTCCGCGAGCCGGGACTGGTGCTCGCGGCCGCCATCGGCGTGGGCTACCTCGCGTACGTCCGGGTCGCGGCCGCCGACGGCCGGCGGAACCGGCCGGAACTGTCGGTCGAGCGCTCGTACCCGGCCGACCCCGACCCCGGCGAGGAGACGACGGTCCAGACGCGCGTGCGGAACGCGGGCGACCGCTGGCTCGCCGACGTCCGTCTCGTGGACGGCGTGCCCGAGGCGCTCCCGGTCGTGGACGGGTCCCCCCGGCGTGCGGTCTCGCTGCGACCGGGCGAGACGACGACGATAGAGTACGCCGTGCGGGCGAAACGGGGCGAACACGCCTTCGAGCCACTGGAGGCCGTCGTCCGGGACGTCGCCGGCGGGAGCGAACAGCGAGTCAGCGTCGAGACCGAGGACCGGGTCGTCTCGACGCCCTCGACGGCCGCCGTCGAGGAACTGCCGCTGCAGCCACAGACGACGCCCTACGCCGGCCGGGTCGAGACGAGCGAGGGCGGTGAGGGACTGGAGTTCTACGCCACCCGCGAGTACCGCCGTGGCGACGCCCTCTCGCGCATCGACTGGAACCGGCACGCCCGCACGGGCGAACTCTCGACGGTGGAGTTCCGCCAGGAGCGGGCGGCGACGGTCGTCCTCGTCCTCGACCTGCGCAGCGAGGCGTACCTCCGCGAGGACGACACCGGTCTGCACGCCGCAGACCGGGGCGTCGAGGCCGCCAGCCGGGTGTTCACGTCGCTCATCGAGACGGGCGACCGCGTCGGCGTCACCGCCCTCTCGCCGGAGGAGGTGTGGCTCGCGCCCAACAGCGGCAACGACCACTGGGCCCGCGCCCGCGAACTGTTCGCCACCCACCCCGCGCTCTCCTCGGCCGCCACCGAGGGCCGCACGTCCGTCCGCCTCGAGCTGCGACGCCTCCGCCGGCGCCTGCCCGACGACGCACAGGTGGTGTTCTTCAGTCCGCTCTGTGACGACAGTTCGCTCCGGGCGGCCCGGATGCTCCACGCCTACGGCTACCCCGTCACCGTCGTCAGCCCGGACCCCACCGCCGACGACACGCCCGGCCAGCGACTCGCCGCCGCCGAGCGCACCGCCCGGATGACCGACCTCCGCGGGCACGGCGTCCGCGTCGTGGACTGGGGCCCCGAGGACCGCCTCTCGACCGTCATCGACCGCGCCAGACGACGGTGGTCACGGTGAGCGCACCGACGACCGGGACCGAGGACGCCGACGAGCGGGGTCGGACGGCGACCCCCGACCGGGACCGTGGCGAGGAGCCGGAAGCGCCGCCGACGGCCGACGACTCCGAGGACGGAGCGGCCGGCCGGACCGTCACGCGGCGCCCGACGCTGTTGAGCCGGCGACTGTCGCTGGTGGCCGCGCTGGCGGTGACGCTGCTTGGCGGTCTCTACGCGCTCCCGGCCATCGCCGCCGGCGTCGCCGCGATGGTGGTGCTCTGGCTGGCGACGGCCGAGGGGAACCGCCGACTGGTGGACCTCGGCGGCGCCCTGTTGCTGGTGGCCGCCGTCACGACGGGGACGCAGGCGCCGGTGCCGGTGACGCTCGCCTGCACCGTCGGCGCTGTCGTCGCGTGGGACGTGGCGACCAACGCGGTCGAGATGGGCGAACAGGTGGGGCGCGAACCGGACACGAGCGGCGCGGAACTCGTCCACGCGCTGGGGAGCGTCGGCGTCGGCGCGGTGCTGGCCGGTCTCTCGTACGCCGTGTTCGTGGTCGGGGGGAGCGGCCAACCGGTCGGAGCCGTCATCGCACTCCTCGTCGGTGCGCTCGCGTTGCTGTCGGCGCTGCGGCT
>CAZEIO010000103.1:0-1721 GCA_964512525.1 uncultured Halobacteriales archaeon | reverse complement strand
TCCGCGCCGGCCGCGCTCTCGTCGGGGCCGCGGTCCACGGTCGGGACGGGGACCTCCTCGAGGACGGTCGCGACGACCTGGGCCTTCTGGACCTCGTTGACGGTGGCGTCGGGCGTCAGCACGAGGCGGTGTGCGAGAGTGGGTTCGGCGACCCGCTTGATGTCGTCGGGGGTCACGTACGACCGGCCCGCGAGCACGGCGCGGGCGCGGGCCGCCTCGAACAGGCGCTGGGTGCCCCGCGGCGAGACGCCGACGTCCACGCGGGGGTCCTGCCGGGTGGCGCGGGCTATCTGGGCGATGTACTCGAGGAGGTCGTCCTCGACGCGGACGTCCTCGGGGACGGCCCGCAGCGTCTCGACCTCCGCCGCTTCGACGACCTGTCCGACCGAGGGCATCTGGGTGTCCCGGGCGGCCCGCCGCCGCAACAGCGTCACCTCCCCCTCCGGGTCGGGATAGCCGATACTCGTCTTTACCATGAACCGGTCAACCTGTGCCTCCGGCAGGGCGAAGGTGCCCTCCTGTTCGACGGGATTCTGGGTGGCGATGACGAAGAAGGGCTGCGGGAGTTCGTGCGTCTCGCCGTCCACGGTCACCTGCTCCTCGGACATTGCCTCGAGGAGGGCGGCCTGTGTCTTCGGCGGTGCGCGGTTTATCTCGTCCGCGAGGACGACGTTCGCGAAGACGGGCCCCTCGTTGAACTCGAAGGTGCGGTCGCGCTCGTTGAACACGTTCGTCCCGGTGACGTCCGCCGGCAGGAGGTCCGGCGTGAACTGGATGCGACTGAACGAGAGGCCGAGCGCCGTCGCGAAGCTCTGTGCCGTCAGCGTCTTGCCCGTCCCGGGGACGTCCTCGAGGAGGACGTGTCCCCGGCCGAGCACACCCGTCATCACGATCTCGAAGAAGTCATCGCTCGCGATCACGGCGGAGCCGATCTCGTCGATGACCGACGAACACGCCTCGCTCGCCGCCGTTACGTCGGCGTCCATACGAGAATCCGGGGGCGGCCGCGATTTAGTAGTGTCGCAGGCCGCCGACGAACGGAGACACGACAGACCTCGCGGTGTTCGACCGGAAACGGGGGTTCGCCCCGTGGGTGGTTCGACGGGAAGCGGGGGTGCGGTCGGGAGGACGTGGTGGGGGCGGTATCGGCGGCCTGCGGCGGTCTCGCCGGGGGTGGACTCGGTTCGACTAGAAGCGGGGGGGTTCGAGCGAGGCCGAGAGAGTGCGTGGACTAGAAGCGAGGGGGTTCGACGGGGGGGCGGCGTTCGACCGGAAGCGTGAGTGCGGTCGGGAGGACCTGGTGAGAACGGGTCAGTCGGTCGGGTCCTCGCGGTCGCGCACCCACGCGTCGGTCGCGTACTTCCGCTCCGCGAGGTCGCGGGCGGCCGCGAGTTCGTCGTCGGTCCACGACCCTCGCTCGGCACCGACCCACTCTGCGAGAGCGTCCTCGAGGGCCGCGACGACATCCGACCGAGTGACCGCAGCGTGTTCGCGGACGCTCGTGACGCGGTCGCGGAACCGCGCCGGAGAGACGGGGTTGCCGAAGACCCCGAGGTGACGGTCCACCGCGAGGTCAACGGACAGCGAGCCGTGCTGGATGACGGCGTCGCGCTGGCGGTACTGTGCGTTGCCGCTCACCTTCCGGCCGTCCACGAGGACGTCGTGTGCGGGGTGGACCGGCCGCAGGTAGCAGGCGGGTTCGTGGACGGCGTCGAGTTCGC
>CAZEIO010000102.1:0-6913 GCA_964512525.1 uncultured Halobacteriales archaeon | reverse complement strand
GATGACGTAGGCGTCCATCTCCTCGATACCGAGTCGCCGGGCGGCCTTCACGCGGTGGTGACCGTCCGCCAGCAGCAACTGGCCGTCGTTGTCGATGACGACCAGCGGCTCCGCGAGCCCCTGCTGGAGTTCGTACTGGCGGCCCTCGAGTTCGTCGGCGTACACCGTCCCCTGTGTCGGGACGAGGTGCGCGAGGCGGACGGTCCGGCGCTCGCGCCGCAGGCGGACGTCGTGGATGGACTCGAGGGTGTCCACCAGTTTTACCACTTTCTCCGGGGTCGCGCGCTCTATCTGCGAGCGGATGACGTCGGTGTTGCCGATGATGCCGACGAGGTGCCCGGCGTCGTTGACCACCGGCAGGCGGTTGATGCCCGACCGGAGGATGACGCGAGCGGCGTCGGTTACCTTCATCTGCGGGTGGGCGACGACGAGGTCGGTGGACATCAGCTTGAACACCGGTTCGCGGTCGTCCTGGAGGAGGAGGTCGCGAGCGCCGATGAAGCCGACGACCTCGCGCCCCTCGCAGACGGGGAAACCGTCGAAGTCGGAGGAGACGATGCGTTCGGCCACCTCCGCGACGGTTGCGTCCGGCGACAGCGTCTCCACGTCCCGGGTCATGTACTCCTCGACGCGAAGGTCCTGGTCGCCGGAGGCCATCGTCGGTCGTCGGGCGTCGGTGATAAAAAAGCCCTCGCCACGGCCACACCGCCGTCACTCCCCGACGTCGCGGACGTTCCACTCCACCGGCAGGGCGTCCGAAGGGGGGCGGGAGGTGGACAGGTGCGGGCCGCCCTCCGCGCCGGTCGGCGGGTCGGGGTCAGGGTCGTAGTCGCTCGAGTCCGTCTCGTAGCGGAACACCTCCCGCGGGCGGTCGGCGAGTGCGTCGAAGAACGTCTCCGTGAGGACGTCTCTGACGACCGCCTCCCGGTCGTCGCCGGACAGTTCGAGGACGTCCGGTCCGAGCGCCGACAGCGGAATCTGTGCGCCGGCCATGTCCGCGTGGCCGCCGGCACTGCCGAGGCCGTCGAAGGCGAGTCGGAGCGTCTCGCCGAGGTCGAGACGGGTGCCGCGGGCGCGAGCCGAGGCGTACACCGTCGGCGTCTCCCCGTCCGACATGGAGCCGTCGTCGTAGCCGTACACGAGCGTCGTGGTGATGCCCTCGAGGTCGAGGAGTCGGTCGGAGGCCTGTGCGAGGGCGTCCCGGTCGGCCACGCGGCCGACACAGGAGGCCAGGGCGTCGCCGCGCACCTCGCGGTTGCGGACGGCCCGGCCGACGACGTCCATCGTCTCGCCGGTGACGGAGGGCGACGCGACGCGGTCGAGGAGTTCCGCGTCGGCGTGGACGGACAGTGCCGCCGCCGCCTCGAAGTCCGAGGCGGTCACCTCCCGCGTGAACTCGGCGGTGTCCACGCGGATGCCGTACAGGAGCGCACTCGCGAGGTGACTGCCGCCGTAGTTGGGGATGCCGAAGCGCGTGAGGTAACCGGTCAGAAGCGTCGACGTCGCTCCCACCTCCCGCCGGAGGTCCACGAACGTCGCCTCCACCGGCGCCCGCGGCGGGTGGTGGTCGATGACGACGTCCACCGCGAGGTCCTCGGGCAACTGGTCGTTGACGCCCGGCCGGGAGTGGTCCACGAGTGCGAAGCCGTCGAACTCCGCCACCGACTCGTCGGAAGACAACCGTCGGATGTCGAGGTCCAGCAGGTTCACCATCGCGCGGTTCTCCTGGTGGCTCACGCGGCCGTAGTAGCAGGGCGTCGCACGGACGCCCGCGCTCTCGGCGATGCGGACGAGGGCGACGGCGCTCGCGATGGCGTCCGGGTCCGGGTTGTCGTGCATCACGACGGCGAGGTGACCGCCGTCGGGGTCACGGTCGCCAATCGACCGGAGGACTCGGTACAGCGTCCGGGCCTGTTCCCCGCCCGGGCCGACGACGGCGTCGAGGACGCCCCGTGCCACCACCGCAGTCCCGTCGACGACGCGGTCGGCCAGTTCGCCCGCCGTGGCGCGGTCGGCGGGCGTCGCGTCCACGTCGAGGGCGGCCACGATCGTCGCGTCCGGCAGCGCCGACCGGGCGGCCTCCAGGATGGCGAGCGTCCGCTCCGGCGGGTGGTCGGCGACGAAGACCACGACGGTCTCGTCGGCCGCCGACTCGGCGTACGCCGCCGTCGTCGTCGGGTCCCCGGCGTGGACGGTGAAGTCCGTCCGGTCCACGTCGTCCGGACTCTCGACGAGTACCCGCACCATCCCCGCCTCGTCGGCCGCCGTCGCCGCCACGCGCCGGGCGACGGTCCCGTAGCCGACGACCAGTCGCGACAGCATGTGCGTCGGTACAACCCGGAAACTGGTAAGGGTGCCGTCACCGGACGACGCGGCCACTCGGGGGGAACGACTTTGGGTCCGTCACCCCCAGTAGCGGGCGTGAGTGCGACCGTCACGCTCCGGCGAGCGACCGGGGCAGACGACCGCTCGTACGCCGAGCGACTGCTGACGGCGAACGACCTGCCGGCCGCGGCCGTCCGGACGACGCCGGAACGCTTCTACGTCGCGTCCGCCGGCGGCGAGCGGGTCGGCGTCGGCGGTCTCGAGACGCGGGGCGACGCCGGCCTGTTGCGGTCGGTCGTCGTCGAGCGAGCGCGGCGGGGCGAGGGGTACGGCGCGGCCCTCTGCCGCGCTCTCGAGGCCGTCGCCGAGCGCCAGGGCGTAGAGCGACTGTACCTCCTCACGACGACCGCGAGTGACTTCTTCGCGCGACGGGGGTACGTCGAGACCGACCGCGAGACGGCGCCGCAGGCGATCCGGGAGACGCGGCAGTTCGCCGACCGCTGTCCGGCGACGGCGACCTGCATGACGAGATCGCTCACCGAGTGAGTGGGCGGCGGCGGGTCAGGGCGCCAGGCCGGCCGCCGCCTCGACGGTCGCCGGGATGAGTTCCGACGCACTGTCGGCGGCCGGCCCCCACGCCAGTCCGAAGGCGGGCAGGGCGAGGACGGTGAGGATGCCGGCGGCGATGACCGCGGCGTACAGTCCGAGGGGCTGGTCGGCCGGCAACGCGAGGTCGTCGGCGGGCTCCTCTATCCACATCGCCTTCACCACCCGGAGGTAGTAGTACACCGACAGCGTGCTGTTCAGGAGACCGACGACGGCGAGCCACCAGAGGCCACCGTTGACGGCGCCGGCGAATAGGAACAGCTTCGAGGCGAAGCCGCCGCCGGGCGGGACGCCCGCGAGGCTGAACAGACAGACCGTCATCGCCGCGCAGGCGACGGGAGCCTGTCGCGAGAGACCGTTGTAGTCCTCGAAGCGCCGCCCGACGCCCCAGTGCTCGACCAGCGCGACGAACAGGAACGCCCCGGTGTTCATGAAGCCGTACACGAGCAGGTGGATCAGGCTCGCGCCGAGGACGAGGCCACCGTTACCCGCCGACGAGTACGCCGCGAGACCGATGAGGACGTACCCCGCGTGGCCGACCGAGGAGTACGCGAGCATCCGCTTGACCCTGTCCTGCGTCGCCGCGGCGAGGTTGCCAAGCGTCATCGTGGCGACCGCGAGGACCTCGACGGCGAGTACCCAGTCCACGCCCATCGCCGCGCTCTCGGCCGCCGGGAACCCCGTGACGAACACGCGAATGGCCAGCGCGAAGCCGGCGGCCTTCGACGCCGACGACAGGAAGGCGCTGACCGGCGCCGGCGACCCCTCGTACGCCTCCGGTGCCGAGAAGTGGAAGGGGACGACCGCCGTCTTGAACGCGAAGCCGCCGAGGATCATCAGCACGCCCAGTCCGAGGAAGGCGACCGGCGTCGCCGGGTCGCCGACCGCGCTCGCGACGGTGGCGACGCCGTCGTTGGCGTAGGTGTCGGAGAGCAGGAGCGACCCCGTGGCGCCGTACACCAGGCTGATGCCGTACACGAGCACCGCCGAGGAGAGCGCGCCGACGAGGAAGTACTTCAGTCCGGCCTCGACGGAGCCGCGGTTCCGCTTGAGGATGGAGACGAGCGCGTACGACGGCAGCGAGGACAGTTCGAGGGCGACGAAGGCGACCGCGAGACCGTTGGCCGCCGCCATCAGCACCATTCCGGTCGCCGCAAAGAGCACCAGCGAGTAGTACACCGCCCGGTAGGGGCGCTCGCGCATGTAGTCGTAGGAGGCCACGCTCACCAGCGCGGTGACGCTCGTGAACACCACCGTGAAAAACAGCGCCATCCCGTCCACGAGCACCTGGCCGCCGAACAGGGCGATACCCGTGGTCGTGGTCGGGTCGGCGCTGCTGACGAAGCCGGCACCGGGACCGCTGACCACGTAGAAGACGGCAACGCCCATCGCGGCGAGCGAGCCGAGAACCGCGACGAGGGCGTGGACGCCCGCCCGCACCTCGCCGGGGACGAGCGTGTCCACGGTCAGCACCAGCAGTGCCGCCAGCGCGAGGATGACCGCGGGCGCGAGGGCGGCTATCTCCGGCAGTCCGCCGCCGGCCTGTGCGACGAGCGCGGCGGCCGTCGGGACGCTCACGAACCACCACCCCCGAGCAGCGGAGTCGTCTCACGCACCGCCTCGACGCCGGCCGTCGCCGTGCCGTCGGCCAGCGGTCCGGCGGCGTCTTTGATCATCCCGAAGACGACGTCGGGCGCGACGCCGAGGGCGACGACGAGGCCGAGCAACACCAGCAGCGGCGCGACGTCGCGTGCCGGCGCCGGCCCGAGGTCGTACTCGGTCTCGAGGCGGAAGGCCCCGAACAGCGAGCGCTGCATCGCCCACAACAGGTAGCCCGCGACGACGACGATGCCGAACATCGACAGCGCGGTGAACAGCGACGCCGCCGGGAAGTCCGCGCCGAAGACGCCGACGAAGACGAAAAACTCCGCGGCGAAGCCGGACATCAGCGGCAGCCCCATGTAGCCGAAGGCACCGGCGACGAACACGCCCGCCGTCACGGGCATCTGGTCGGCCAGCCCGGACATGTCCTCGACCATCCGGGTGTGTGTCTGGTTGTAGATGACGCCGACGGTCATAAAGAGGAGACCGGAGAGCAGACCGTGGCTGATCATCTGGAAGGTCGCGCCACCGATGCCGTACACCGTGTACGCGACCAGTCCGAGGAGGACGTAGCCCATCGACGAGATGGAGGAGTAGGCGACGACGCGCTTGAGGTCGGACTGTCCCAGCGCGAGGACGGCGCCGTACAGCACCGACACCACCGCGACGACGGCGATGGCCGTCGCGACCGCCGGCTGCTGGGCCACGTCGGCGAGCATCGTGAAGTTGTACCGCAACAGGGCGTAGGTCCCCATCTTCAGGAGGACGCCCGCGAGCACCACGGAGACCGGCGTCGGCGCCTCGACGTGGGCGTCCGGCAGCCACGTGTGCAGGGGGACGACGGGCACCTTCACGCCGAAGCCGAAGAACATCGCGACGAACGCCACCAGCGAGAGTGTGCCGGCGGAGACCCCGAGCGCACCGTCGAGTTCGCCGCCCCGCAGCGCCCCCGCGACCTCTATCATGTCGAACGAACTCACGGCGTCGCCCAGCGCGAACACCAGCGCCACGTACGCGACGAACATCACCAGACTGGCGACGTTCGTGTACACGAAGAACTTGATAGCGGCGTACTTCCGGCGGGGACCGCCCCAGACGCCGATGAGGAAGTACATCGGGACGAGGACGGCCTCCCAGAAGACGAACCAGACGAAGAAATCGAGGGCGGCGAACACCCCGACCAGCGCCGCCTCCATGAACAGGACCAGTCCGAAGAACTGCGCCTGGCGCTGTTGGATCGGCGAGAACGAACTGACGAGTGCGAGCGTCGTCAGCACCGTCGTCAGCGTCACCAGCGGCATACTGATGCCGTCGAGACCGACGTGCCAGCGCAGCGTGTACGCGTCGCCGATGGACACCCACTGGGCGGTGGTCTCGTAGGCGAGGTCGCCACCAAGCAGGGCGTTGCCGGTGCCCGAAAAGCTGAGGTACATCCACACTGACAGCGCCGCGGGGACGAGACTCGCGACGAGGGCGACTCGGCCCGCAGAGCGGTCCGGCACGAAGAACGTGACCGCCGCCCCGAGGAGGCAGGCGACGATCAGCGCCTCGATCATCACGGCAACCACCCCCCGATGAGACCGATGGCGACGAGGATGATCACCAGTCCCACGGCGATCGCCAGCGCGTAGTTCGTCACCACGCCGGTCTGGATGCGCCGCACCCGGCGACCCGAAAACAGGCTGACGCTACTGATGCCGTCCACCACGCCGTCCACCACGCCCTGGTCGAAGCGGTTGGCGACCCGGGCGAGGTCTGCGGTCCGGTTCGCCAGCCACACCTGGTACTCGTCCTGGTAGTAGTTGCGCTCGAGTAGCGGCTTCAGGCTGCCGAGACGGTCGGTGTGCTCGACCGGACGGGGGACGCGGTAGAGGCTGTAGGCGACGTACGCCCCGGCGAGGGCCAGCCCCAGCGACAGGGCGACCCCCAAGAGGAGCGTGGCCGTCTCGCCGCCGACCGACCCCGCGGTGTAGCCGGCGAACTCGTGAGTGAGACCGTTCTCCTCGCCGGTGTAGTGGTGGGCGGTGAGATTCTCGAAGCCGCCGTCGAGCCACTTGTGGAGGTAGTCGATGTCCAGTGTCAGCAGTTTCTTCACCGGCACCATGTTCAGCAGGCCGGTGACGGTCGCGAGTGTCCCGAGGACGACCAGCGGGGCCTTGACGCTCCAGCCGACCGGGTCGGGGTCGCGGGCCGTCTCACTCCGCGGTTCGCCGTGGAAGGTCAGGAGGACCATCCGGAAGGTGTAGAACGCAGTCACGGGCACAGCCACGAGGCCGAGGGCGTACGCGGCGAGCAACAGCGGCGTCGCGCGGAGACCGTGGATGAGGGCCTCGTACAGCACCTCGTCCTTCGACCAGAAGCCGGCGAAGGGGAAGATGCC